>DUSX01000016.1 GCA_012842395.1 Bacillota bacterium | reverse complement strand
GACTGGGTCAAGAGCCGAATCCAGCAAAGACTGGATCAGGCTTGATGGGGTATAGTAAGAACCCGTTGTCTTGCGTTCGTGCCCCGAAACAACTCTAAGATCAAAGGTGGCAGCATCCGCGTTGACTTCTGGGTGCAATTCTAGGAGAGACTCATAGACGCTGCCCAACTCCTCAGAACCGAGATTCTTGTAATCAACCACCCGACGCACCCCGTCTTGTACTGTAAAGGAGAGAGCGCGTACGGCCTCCAGGAGATCGCAGTTGGCAATGTCGGACTCGGCCAAGTCCGCGATCGCCGCACGAGACCAGAGGAAACTTCCCAAAGCCGGCAGACCCAGCTCAGGGCAGCCGATGTCGCTTCCCAGCTTCTCCATGACAATGCGCAATGAACGATAGAGGTCAGAATGACGCGTGCCACGTACGCGCTCAGCCAAACGGCGTAGGCGCGACGCGGCGTAATAACGCAGGTAACGCTGGTGGGCCGGTGCTGGCGCGTGTGGGTCCAGGAGGAGCCCTCTATCCTCGGCGACGAAAAGGAATATGAGCCGGTATACCAGGCGTAAAAGCTGACGGTAGTAGTCCTGTGTCGACAACTCGCCTGCCCGCAGGCGGCGCAGAAGGTCCGCGTTGCCAGGATGTGCCAGAAACCCTCTCCCCAGGGCGGTGATGGCTTGCTCCACGCCGGCACGCAGGTTGTCCAAGGCACGGGTACCCTGTTCTCGTGCGAACCCCATCCACCGTTCCAGCCAACAGTCCTCCGGGCGCTCCCCGTTGTCTACTCGTGACTCATGGCAGAGAAGCCACAACAGCGCAAAGTCGGCATAGGCCTGGCTTTCCATCATGGCTTCGAGATCGAACTCCACGTACGCCTGACGGGTAAGGCTGGCGTTATCCCGGAGGAGCCGCAGCCGCAGCCCGTTCGAGACAAATCCCCAAAGGTGATCCTTGCTGCGATTCAAGTACTCTTGCACCAATCCGTGAGGGCTCGTTCGCGCCGCACCGGCCACACCCGCCGTGCGGCGGTCTAGGTCTACACCAACGCCGACAAGATGGATGGGAACCTTCTGCCACAGATGCGAAATCGGGTACGGCTTGCCTTCGATCTCCAAGCCGTGCGCGGCAGCGAGGCGGCCGTAGCCAAGCTCCTGGAATAGGATGAGGAGCCACCGTTCGCGCGTAACTGAGGTACCAGGATCCCCTGGCGGAAGTTTCGAAATCGCAGAACGAAATCCGTTCCATGCTGCGACAAGGCGGTTCCAGGACCGGATGATGACCTCGTTGATGCGCTCGCCTTGCGCCAGGTGGTAATCGTCAGGCGTCAGTCCATCAAGCTCCTTGTCGCCGGCGGCAATGCGTGCTAGAAGGTCCGCAGGCAAGAGTCCGCCTTCAGTGCGGACGGTGGCGAAAACCCCATTGAAACGGCTCATGTGCCTCTCACCCCTGCCGGGACCGGCAGATAAACATAGATCCCAAGAACGTCCGGAGGAAGCTTCGGCTCAACTTCGTAGGTCGTGCCTCTCATGCGTGCAGCCTGGCGCACGCGGCGATGTGCGTCCAGGAGAGTTGCGGCTCTCTCACGAGCCTTTCCTTCGAAGTGAGGACGCAGCGTGTCAACCGCCTCCACCACTCTGCGTACCGCCTCTTCGGCTTGGTCAGGAAGGATATTGGCCGACGGTTCCGCGCCAAGGAGCCTCTCCGCCTCCTTGTCATCCAACCACTCCGGGTGATCGGGAGAGCCAACGAACCCAAGGATCCTGCATTCTTCCGCAAGCTGTGAGTGCACGTGCCCATCTCGGCGCGTGACGATATCGAAACGAAATCTCATCAATAGGAGAGTAGTGCGGCGCGTCACTGAAAACGTGCGGATGGCGCCCGCCCGCCGCGCGACGCCGCGAGCCTGGGTGTCCAGAGCTGCATCCATCACATGGGAAGCAAGTGTCTCAACAAATGGATGGGTCCGAGACAGGTACACCGCCTCGCCGGGCGCAGGCATCTCAAAGCAAGCATCCAGTGAATCATCCACGCCAGCCGCTCTGCGCAGCGAGTCCCGCAACACGCCGTCCACGCCGCGCAGGTCGAAATGGACGACACCACCCTTCTGGGTAATCGCAGCGCCGTGAGCCCGGAGGGAGTCGACTACGAAAGAGGCTACATCAGCCGGGCCCCCTGCCGCCTTGCGGGCCTCATTCAACTCCCGGGCCACTTCGTCCGTCTTTATCGATTCCTGCGCAAACACCGTTCGCGAACGCTTCTCCCGGTCAGCCGTATTTTCCCATTCACTATACAACTCCTGCTTCTTGGGGGCGACCACACCCTCAAACCCGGGCAGCACAAGCTGACCCTGGCCGCCATTCCCCCGTCCACGCAACAGCAGGCCTTCCAGAATAGCCTCCACTACAGTGTTCGTATCTAGCGGCACAGGAACGGAAATCCCGAGGGAGGTCCGAATGGTCTTGTGCTTACGCAAGAGGACATCCAGGACGATTCCGTCAACAGGATTGTTGGCTCCGTAATATGTGACGACGCGCACGGTGGGTTTACGCTGGCCGTAACGATCCACCCTACCCTCGCGTTGCTCATGACGCGTGGGGTTCCACGAGAGGTCATAATGCATGATGGCGTCGAAGTGCTCCTGAAGGTTAATGCCCTCGCTGAGGCAGTCTGTGGCTACCAAAACCCGCCTGGGAGAATGCGCGAGCTCCAGTACGCGGGCCTCCCTTTCTGCCGGCGGAAGCTCACCCGTGACCGATATGACCGCAACATCCGAAGGAAGCCGCGTGCGCAACTCATTTGCCACGTAATCAGCAGTAGGAATGAACCGACAGAACACTACTGGATGATACCCATCCTCGACAAGTTCCCGCACGAGTTGAACTGCCCCCAAGAGCTTGGGATCGGCCTCGCCCGCGAGCCGCTCAGCCTCGCGGGCCATATCAAGCAACCGGCGCCGGTGGTGAGAGCTATCGCCCGGCGCGTCACCAAGCTCATCACCGGGATCTCCCCCAGGGGCTATATCAATGATTTCCGCCTGCTCGACCACATCCATGTCGAACACCGTGCGCTGTCCAATTTCGTCGGCCTCCTCAGCGGTTTCGGTATCTGCCGCAGCTGCGCGGGTACGCAGCGTGGCCGCAGCCGCCGCGGGGCTCGATCCCAGCGACCGTAACATCGCTAGAGCGGACCACCATCGGACGCGCTGCCGATGGAGATTCCCGTC
>DUSX01000015.1 GCA_012842395.1 Bacillota bacterium | reverse complement strand
TGGCAGCTTTTCAATCTCAAGCTGATCACCGAGCGGGAACGGACTAGACTCCTGGCTGCGGACCAGGACGGGTCAGGGCGGACGCTGTCGCGTATGCTCGGCATTGACGCCGAGGTCCAATGCGAAGGCTCTGTTGAAGCCGGTGAGGGGCAGGTTGTTCTTCCAACCAGGTTGCGCCTCGCTCGACGGCGACTGCTCCACCTTGCTCTGGAGGCGCTTCAGCACGAGGTCATCTCCCGCCGAAAGTTCCAGGAACTTGTGCGCCTTGGGGACTTCGACCCCGACGAGCTCGGAGCGACTCTGGAGAGGATCGAGTCACCAACTGGGCCCTCGGGTTCGGAAGGCGAGGGCTAGCCTTGGATATCCTCCTCGATACCAACGTCATCATTGACCTCATCGAGTGGGCGTGTCTTGCCCGCGTGTTGGAGGCCGGAGCGTTCCGCTTCTGGATAGTGGAGAACGTGAGGGAGGAGGTCACGGACCTGAGGCAACGGGCCATTCTAGAGGAGCAACTGCAGAGGGGCGCATTACGCCAGACTCGTGTCGACGACATCAAGGAACTGGAAACCTATGTGGAGCTCCGGGCAGTCCTGGCAGATGGCGAAGCAGCGAGCATAGCTGCAGCAGTCCATCGGGGCTGGGCTTTCGCCACGTACGAAAAAGGCCGGACGGAGCGGGAGGCGCTTCGTCGTCTGGTCCCTAGCCGGTATCTGCGGACGCCGCACCTTCTTGTGGCAGCTATTGAGGAGGGATGCATGACGCTCGAGGATCTTGATACGGCGCTTGCGACGCTGTCATCAGTCCTCCCGAAGGGCGAAAGAACTCTGCACCGCCTTGCTCACTTTGAGACGATGAGAAATGAGATCCAGCAGATACTGGGAATTGCCGGGCAGGAGGAGTAGTGAAGTCCGGCCTCTATGTCCTGTGTACTGCCCCTACATTGTGGAAAGGTCACCAACGTCCAATGAACCACCCAGCCCAACCCACCTTCTTCGGGCTCCTGGAGGTCTACTTCTCTCGTGGTGCAGCTAAGCCGGGCGACCCGCACAAACGGGCTGCCGCGGGGCCCTGCCGGGAGGGTTGAGCCGCCTTCCGGTGTTGCCGTGGCGATCAATTCGCGCCATGGCAAGCTCGCCACCATTCGCGCGGTGACGTCCGCTTTCAGTGAGTCACTGGGGAGCGACCCCCTAGTGAACGCATTCAGCAGGCAGGGCCGAGGGTTGAGTAGTACTGCTGGAAGGTGGAGGCGGCGTTGTGGGCAAGTGAGATAACCGTTAGCTGATCTATTCGGCTTCTTGCAGATCCACTCTCCGGCGGGCTTCTCGCCTCGAAGAAGTGTAACAGAGGTGATGGCTTGGTTCCTTAGCAGCAGCGCAAGGAACCTAGAGAGAATGTGGCCCCTGAGGTGCCGTCATACCTACGGAACATTGTCCCTGCAGCAACCGCCAGACGGTCTTGTTGCCAGCCTGACCAGCTCGACTCCGCTAGAGTTCGTCGCGCCTGGCAGCGGCATGCGCCTTGAGAGGAGCGGAGCCTATGTTCGTGAACATCGAGCCCGACACCGCGAACATTGGTCCGGACCTCATCGAAGACGCCATCACTGAAGACGCTATCGCTTCCCATACGAAAGCCACTCCCCCGGGTGCCGCCTTCTGCGCGTCCAACCAGCCACCGGGGAGCCAGCCTCAGTCCGCGTGGAAATCCACGGCCAGCTGGCAAGGCTCGAGGTCATCCGCGAGATCGCGGACCGCCACGGGCTCGTGGTGATCGAGGACTCCTGCGAGTCCCTGGGGTCCGAATACAAGGCCACGAAAGCCGGGAACGGCGCGTTCTCGCACCGGGCGGTGTTCGCGTTCTATCCCAACAAGCAGATCACCACGGGCGAGGGCGGGATGATCGTCACCGACGACGACCGGATAGCGCGCCTCTGCCGGAGCATGTGCAACCAGGGACGGGGGGAGGCCGGGGTGTGGCTCTCCCACGAGCGCGTCGGCTACAACTACCGCATGGACGAGCTTTCGGCCGCGCTCGGGGTCGCGCAGATGTCGCGCATCGAGGAGATCATCGCGAAGCGCGAGCGGGTGGCGGCGATGTATGCGGAGCGCCTCGCGAGGGTGCCGGGGGTGCACCTGCCGTATGTGGCGCCCGAGGTGACGCGGATGAGCTGGTTCGTGTATGTGATCCGGGTCGGCGTGGACGAGCCCACCCCCGGGCGCCAGTCCGCCGTGCGCGACCACGTGATGCGGCGCTTCCAGGAGGCGGGGATCGGGTGCCGCCCGTACTTCACCCCCATCCACCTGCAGCCCTTCTACCGCGCCGAGTTCGGCTTCAAGGAGGGGGACTTCCCCGT
>DUSX01000014.1 GCA_012842395.1 Bacillota bacterium | reverse complement strand
ATGTCAATAGCGTAACCGCATATACGTGGCACAACATTTCCCGATCTTGCGGATGCCGCTGTCCATTTCATGCGGGTTCCCGGATCCGTGGCACATCAAAACCCCGTTTTGCTGTCAAACGTGAGTCAGGGTGCATCGGCCGGCCGTCCCAGGTGGTGAAGAGCCTGTTCGACCCCTGCCACAGGTCCCCGACTTGCAAGCGATGCTCTGCCTGAGCGGCCTTATACTGCTTTAACACAGCCATTACGGAGGCCGGGACGGCAAGTATTCGCTTCGAAGTCTCCGTCTTCGGCTCCTTCGTAAACACGCCGTGGCCCGGCAGGTATTGGCTGGACCGCTGGACCTCAATAGTGTCGGCCTCGAAGTCCACGTCCTGCCATTCGAGGCCCATTAGCTCTCCGCGCCGGAGGCCCGTCGCGAGCTCGAGGAGAATAGCGGCCTTGAATTGCAAGGGTGCCGTCTCGAGGGCGGCGAGGAGCTCCGCTGTCTGCTTTTCATCGTAGTAGGACACCTTTGCGCGCTTGAGTTTCGGCGCCTCAACCTTATCTGCCGGGTTTTGCGAGAGAATTCCCCACTTTACCGCGTCGCTAAACATGGCGTGCAGAACCCTATGGTAATAGAGTATCGTTTTCTCCGAGAGCCGGCCCGCGCGCCTGTCCCTGCGAATACCCTCCTCTCGCAGGTTGTTATAGAACTCCACGAGGTGGAGCGGCTTAATTTTGCCGAGTTTCAGGTGGCCCATAGCCTCGCCCGCTCTTTCGAGAATCTCTCTGTAGCGGAGCCTGGTTTTCGGCGCGAGGTCCGGCTTGCCGTCCCTGAGCCATTTCTCGGCGAAGTCCTTGAGCGTGAGCTTTGTCGGATCCACGTAGAGGCCCTTCTCAACCTCGGCGACGAACTCAACGAGGAACCTTTCAGCTTCCTTCCTTGCCTTGCAGCGCGTCAGCTTGTTGCAGTCCTTGCACGACCTCTCGGGGCAACTAGTGTTCACGGTGACCGTCTTCGTCTTCTTCTCCTGCTTCCCGTCCGGCCCCATACCGCAGGACACTATGAGCCGCCACGAGTCTTTACCTCTCTTCTCGAGACTTCCCGCCATTCGCTGACCCTCCCTTAATCCATTTTTCTATCCTTGCAATTTCAAAACCCGTTTCGTCAGCGATCTCCTCCACGGATCTGCCTTCTCTGAAGAGCCTCAGAACCTCCCTCTTATCTTGGTTGAACTTTGCCTGACGACAGCCGTCATGGTAGATCTGATTCCTGCGCGGTTTAATTATCGGCTCCTCACAGAAAGGGCATATCCGGTAGTCTTGTTCTATCTGGTTCGTGACTTTCAAGTAAAAGAGCGTCCATATGGCTTGTAGTAGAGTGGGAACCGACCACGAGGAGTAAAACCGGGGGACAGACTTGCCTTGCCTATACTCAAATTGGTAACTAATTACGGGGAGAACAGGATAATCCCATGAGGCGTGCATTTTCGCGAGAATGATTCTCAGCAGTAGAAAACTTCCCGCTTCTATTGGATCGTCAATCTCTTGCAAGACTTTCTCTATCGGGGGCTCACCGTCGCAGCCCGTTTTCGGGCAGTCCACTGTACTAGTGACCTCACCGTCACGCAGACACTCCTCATACTGCTCAGGCTTACATTCATCGAGCCCTCGTAGACGCAATGCGTCCCAGTTGCCAATAAGATAGGCTATGTGCTGCTTTACTCTCTCTTTATCCAACGCCATAACCTCTTCAAAAAGGCGAAGTGCGTTATAAGCAATCCTGGCTTCTCTATGGAATTCCTCAACTGAACTCCCGCGCTCCCATTCGATTTTTGCATGTGAAAGATAAAAGGGAGGATCGGCGTATAAGATGTCGCCGTATGATTGAACGAATTTCAATATCCTATCTTTTTGTGGCTGTTCGCTTCTTCCTAGCGAGGCGAATTCAAGGAATACCTCCGGCGAATCGGTAAAGGGATTATAAACCCGAGATATTCCGCTGGCCGGGGAGCTCCAGATACATTCGGGCTCGTCATAATCTATTACCTTGCCGCCAAGTAAATCGGCTACTTCTTTCTCAGGTGATTGAGCAAATAGTTTTTGATGCTCCTCACTTGTTGGAGTGTAGATTTTATATTGCCTATAAACCCCCCACCTGTTATCTTCCGGTGAACGTAAAAACTCCGGCATACCCTCCGGCGGGAAATCCTTTTCGGATAACCCCTTCCTTCTCGCCTTATCGAACAAGAACCGGGCGCCCATAAGAATAGCCTCCTAGGTTTACGGATGTTTACGGATATTCCTATTGCTGAAGCTTTATTACCATGTTACCCTAAGTATAGGTTAATCCTAGAGATCTGTCAATAAAGTTTCTTCATTAGGAGGCTAAAGGGCATGGTACGGCTTAACGCGTTGAAATTGGCCCGAATGAAAGCCGGGCTAAGACAAATTGATCTTGCGGTAGCCCTGGGGGTCAGCGAAAGCCTGATAACGAAGTGGGAGACGGGGAGAGCAAAGCCGGGTGGGCGTTTCCTCGAAAGGCTGGCGCAATTGTTAGGTACAGAGCCCCGCCGACTTCTTGAGGAGGTGGAAAGGGATGAGTAGGGTGACCATGCCGGCGAAACAAGCGGCTGAATACTTAGGAATGAGTTATTGGAAACTGCTGGAGTACGCCAAGGCGGGAAAGATCCCTCACGTGCGCCTCCCCGGCAAGCTGCTGTTTCGCCGTGAGTCCCTCGATAAGTGGCTCGAGCAGCAAGAGCAAGCGAGCTTGCACTGCGAGCCCGAGTCTGTGCCGGGGCAGATACGAAAGCTGAGCTAGAGCGTGCGAGGGAGGAATGAACGTGAAGAAAGCCCCGGCGCAGGCCCGGGGCGCGGAAAGGTGGTGGACGCGTGTCCATTGACATTATACCATTCGATGAGGCCCAGCTAAGGAAGAAGTCTCAGAACCTACTCTACGTGGCAATTCGCTACCTCGCAGACGGCGCCGGGCAGGGATACCTCCGGCCCGAGGACCGCGAGGACTTTCAGAAAGCGGCCTGGCGCTTGCGAACCGTGGGCGACCTGACGCAAGCCCAGGCGCGCGCGGCCTGGCGGCGGCTCAGGAGATACGAAGAGGTCCTCGCGGCGGCCGGGATTCAGTTTGAGAGGATTCCTGAGCCTCAGTGTCCGTGCGAGGCCGTGAAGCTGATCGAGCTGGTTGAGGACGGCGCGCTTTTGTTCCACGACGCGGGCCGCGTCGCGTACGCGGTTCTCAGCCGTGAGGACGGACACTTGGAGTGTCACGCCGTCAAGAGCCGCGACTTCAAACTATGGCTCCAGAGCCGCTTTCGCGCCGAAGTTGGTAAAACCCCGTCGAACCAGGCGGTGGCTGACGCGCTTTCGGACGTCGAAGCGACGTGCATCTTCTCGCGCGCGGAACAGCAAGTCTTCGTGCGCCTGGCTGAATACAACGGGAGAATCTACCTCGACCTCGGGAACCCGGCCTGGGAGGCTGTGGAGATAAGCCCCTCGGGCTGGCGCATCATCGCGAACCCGCCGGTGAACTTCCGGCGTCCTCGCGGCATGGCCGCTCTCCCCCGGCCCGAGCGCGGCGGCAACATAGATGAGCTTCGAAGGTTCGTCAACGTCGCGGATGATGACGACTGGCGCCTGCTCGTGGCCTGGCTCGTGGCCGTGCTGAGGCCTCGCGGCCCGTATCCGGTCCTGGTTCTAACAGCAGAACAAGGCGCGGGCAAGACGACTGTGGTTCGCGTACTCCGCTCGCTGGTGGACCCCGCGACCGCGCCGGTGCGGACGACGCCCAGGGACGAGCGCGACTTGATGATAGCCGCCACAAACGCCTGGATGCTCGCGTTTGATAACCTCAGCAACATCCCAGGCTGGCTTTCGGACGCGCTGTGTCGAATCGCAACGGGCGGCGGGTTCGCAACGCGGGCGCTGTACTCCGACAGCGATGAGGTGATTTTCGACGCGACGCGACCCCTCGCGATAAACGGTATCGAAGACGTTGTAAGCCGCCACGACCTTCTAGACCGCGCGCTGCTCCTGAACCTGCCGCCGATTCCCGAGGACCGCCGGCGACCCGAGGAGGAGTTTTGGCGTGAATTCGAGGAAGCCCGGCCTCACATTCTCGGCGCGCTACTTGACGCGGTAGCCGAAGGCCTGCGAAACGTCGAACACGTCAACCTAGACAAGCTACCGCGCATGGCCGACTTCGCTAAGTGGGTTGTCGCCTGCGAGCCGGCGCTGCCGTGGCCGGCGGGTGCATTCATCGAGGCCTACACCAGCAACCGCGCCGAGGCTGTAGACCTCGCGCTTGAAAGCGACCTCGTGGCGAATGCTGTTCGCGACCTTCTCACGGAACGCGAGAGCTGGAGCGGGACGGCGACAGAGCTCTTAAACGAGCTTGAGCGATACACGACAGAGCAACAGCGAAAGAGCAAGAGCTGGCCGAAGAACGCGAAAAGCCTGAGCGGCCGCATCCGGCGCGCGGCGACATTCCTACGAACCATCGGAATCAAGATTGAATTCACTACGCGCGGCCGGGACCGCGAGAAGCATCGCGCTATCGTCATAGAAAGAGTATGCGCGCGTGCGTCCCCATCGTCCCCGGAACCCGCAAAGCCGCATGATTCCTCACTTTTTGCGGGGACGCAAATGGGGACGCAAAACGAAGCGGGGACGCAAACGCGATCTGTCGCGTCCCCGCCGGAACGCAAGCACGACGCGGCCGGGGACGCAGGGGACGCAGGGGACGATGATTTGCATTCTCTATCTGGCAACCCTCGTGAATGGGAGGAGGGAACGGTATGACCCCGGCCGCGCTTCTGGCCCGCCTTCGCGCCTTGGGTGTGGACTTACGCGCCGATGGCGACGCGCTTCGCTATCGGGCGCCAGCGGGGGTGCTCACGCCTGAGCTGCGGCAGGAGCTAATCGAGCACAAGGAAGAACTCCTCGAACTCCTCCGGCCCGCAACCCTGCCCGCCGGCTGCACAGTGAGGTTCGTAGGGCCCTCGCCCGTGATTCTCGGACCTCACGGCGAGAACCCGATTGACTTCCGCTTCGACGTGGACAAACAAGCCTGGGTCCACGACCCCGGCTGGTGGCGGGAGAAACAGAAAGGTGGTGGAGATATTCCCACCACCTAGATGAGGAGGTTATGGCCTATGAAACGCGAGACTGACTCAAAGCTGGTTCCCTTCCGTTGTCCCCGGTGCGGGTGGCTCGTGGCGTGGCCTGCGGACGCGGTAGGCGCGCTTTTTTACTGCGTGTGAAGTTGTGCGCTTCGAGGGAGGGGGTGAAGGCACATGACTCCAATGCAGGCCATTCGCAAGAAATGCCTCGACTGCTGCTGTGGGAGCTTCCAAGAGGTCAAGCTATGTCCGATTCGCACATGTCCGCTCTATCCGTACCGGTTCGGGAGGCGGCCTAAGCCAGATAAACCTTACCTAAGGGAGATTCGAGCAAAACTCCCTAGCTAGCTACCCACCTTTCGCAAGAGAAAGGCCTTTGCTGCCCTGATCCTTGCCTGATCACGGAAAGGGGTGCAAGCGTGAACGACTACTGGAGGACCGAGCAGCCCGTCGTAGCCGCAAGCGCGAAGAACGTGGAAAGCGAACGTGCATGTTGGAACCGACCCCGACAGGCAGGAAGTGTATGCTCGGGTGGAGAATAGCAAAGGGACCCTAGGCCTGCAGCGAGTTCGTTGCGTCGTACCCCCTCCAACCGCAACAAGAACCATCTTACAACGTCGCAACCGACGAAGCTAGCGCGTCCATAGTGACCGTGTACGTCGAAAGTCACCCCATCACCATCACCGAGTAGGGCCGCAAGCGCGCAGGGGGCGCGGACGTAGGTCGACATGTCCTGGTGCGCACCAAGGGCGGCTGCAGGGCCGCCTTTGACTATCAAGGGGGTGCTTGTTGTGCGGAAGGCGTTGTGTGTGGCGGTCGTCGTGGTGCTGGCGTGGACAAGCGTGGCGGTGGCGCAGGAAGCGGTCTTCCGGGGCTTGCGGTGGGGCGATCCGCTATCGTTGCTCGGCGAGGTTACCCAAGTCGCGGTTGAGGATACGGGCATTCCGGGCCTCGCCTTCTGGAGGAAGGTCAACGAGGATCTTGTGTTGGGCGGTGTGGTGCCCGTGGAGAGCATAGGATACGGCTTTCTCGACGGCGAGCTCGCGGCCATAGTAATCGTGGGCGGGGACTACAAGGCGCTGAGCGGCATAGCGCGGGCGCGGTATGGGCGCCCTACGCCTGCATACTCAACGGCAGACAGTGAAGTCTATGTCATGTCCGAGTCCGTGTGCGTGGTGGCAAGGGACGGGCAGGGCGGACTTCTAATGCTCATGAGCGGGCCACTGTTCTACGCCTTCCAGAACCATGAGCAATGGCAGATCGAGGAGGCGGCTAAGGAGTTCCAATGAAAGGCCACGTCCGCAAGCACGGCGACGGCTACCAGGCGATTATGTACCTCGGGCGGGGTGCTGACGGCAAGCCGCGCTGGCAAGTGGGGGCCGCGAGACGCATATTCCGGGAGGTCCTCGCAAGCCTGGAGCGACCGAAGAAAGCGGCGGGAAAGCGGCCTTACCCATTTTCGCGCCATTTCCATGATGGTGACCGAGGCCGCTGCCCCCGCTTTTACGGTGCGTTGTTTCGGTGTTGTTCTCGCGCACAGGACGGCCTTTGGAGGCGCGTTCGCTCCCCGGTAGGGGAAAAGACTACCCTCGGCGCGAGAGAGGCACACCTTCTAGCCGTCCTGGCCCGCTTTTTTGTGGTGTCTAACTGTCCACCTGCGCGCCTCTTTTTTATGGTGTTTCATTGTTCACTATCGTCAACAGCGACGCCTCGGGTCAATACCCTTCACTTCGTAGCCTCTCGGATTCATCTGTGAGCCACTGATATGCCTGTAAAAGAGGAATTTCCCCGGTCTCCATTAGATCCATGGTACCGAGGAATATTCTCATGCGCATTGTGGGGATATAACCTCCGAGATCCTTCAGCGCGGCAACTCTCGCCTTGAACACGTCTTCTGGGTCCGGCTGGAACATCTGCTTCGCCACCACATAACGAGCCAGTCGTACCCGCGCCGGATAAGTTAGATTCGGACGCAAGTATGGTAGCACGTAGGCAGCCTCAAACCTGGATAGGTCCACGTCGGGATGGGCCTGCATATACCGAATACCAAAGTCCCACAAAGAGTCCAGCAGAGACGCAGTTGGCACCATCCCGGAGGAGAGAAGCGTACCCGAGAGGATACTATTGATCGCCTCCTGTTGCGCTGCCTTCAGCCATTCTCCATATCCGCCGGGCTCCTCCCCGCTAGCGAGTCCTGCGACCCCCAGTGCCAATGCGACGGAGACAACCCCCACGAATACCGCAACCGTGCGTAGTCTCTGCGTCTCATGGTCCTTTACATGCGGAACGAAATAGAGACTCTCTATACCCCTTCGCACACGGGCCACCTCCTGTCGGCTTCACAGTCGGATATTTCATTTGTTACTTGTGGCACGAATCCTCTTCCTGGCGCGTCTTCTTTACGGTGTCCAACTGTCCGCTTTCGTCACAAGCGACGCCTCAGGAGAGTTGGCCATGTCATGCGAAGTGCCATGGGCGGGTTCACTTTCTACAGCCCGGCTGCCCGGGACCGGGGCTGCGGTCAATTGCGAGGAAAGGTCCCCGTCCAGATCCTGTCCATCTACGAGAGAGGAAGGCGAAATAGATGACGCGGAGACGAGCAGGGCGGGAGGCGGTAAGGTTCGTGGCGAATCCCCTCGCAACAGGTTGCGGCCTGCGCGCAAACCGAACCGAACCACAAAAAGAGAACCCCGCTCTTGGGTGAGGACGACGCCCGGCCGCTGACACCGCACTGACACGCCACTGACACTCTGCCCCTGCGACCGCTCGCGTTGAGGCCCGCTCGTGAGCGGCAGAACACGAACAAGGCGAACACGCGGCCTGCCAATACGAACAAGGCGAACGACCGTAACAAGCTGCCGTTTCGGCGTTCCACTGTTCCAGCTTGTCTCACTTTGTCCCGGCGAACAACCGTAACAACCCGCTGGCGACGAGCGCCCCGTGGAAATGTTTCCACAGGGCAACAAACGAACAACCGTGACAACCTTAACAACCCGCTGGCGACCGTAACAAGCGCGCCGGGAACGGAAACAAGGGAAACACCCCTCGCCCCGGCGGTAGACGCACGGCAAAAAGGGAGCTTTGCACACGCGAGGCCGGCTGCCCGGTCGCCGTGTAGCTGCCCGAGAATTCTCCGCCCCCCCCTAAGACCTCCCGGCGTGGTGGGGAACGCACCCCGATTTTGCCCGTGTTTTGACCCTCCAAGTGGGGAAGAAAGCGCGGTTTTCTCCCCACTGGTTCCCCACCATTCCCGCCTCGAATTCACCCCATTTTAGCTGGCCTTTAGGAAAGGCTAGGTTACATAATGCATATTATGCGAACCAAACACATATGCGGATTATTCCACGCCATTACTTGACAGTGCACTCCGTTCACTTAGAATAGCCTTGGAGGTGATATCATGGATGAGCGGTCCGAAGCGCTGAGAGTTGAGGAGGTTGCCCGGCTGTTGCAGGTGTCCCCTAGAACAGTGTACGTGCTCCTGAAGTATGGCAAATTGCGCGGCGTGAGGATAGGGCGCGCGTGGCGCGTGCCTCGGGATGAGGTTGACAAGTTCCTGCACCCTGACCGGCCGTCAACCTCGGAAAGTTGACGAGTCGAAACATCCCACCTTTCACGGTAGGCGGCCGGAAGGTTTATAGGCGTTAGATAGCGTAATAGAGGGGGGAGGCCCCCATAATCTCCACGTCCGGCCTCCTCGGGACCGGCGGCGCGGCCGATTGTGCGAAAAGGTCCCCATGAGGAACAAGCTGTACGCGACCTGCATGAGAACCTGACGGGGAGATTTGAGGGCAAACAGGGTGCCTAGAGCGTGTCAAGTGTGACATTGACAACCTTGACGTTGACAACCCGAACCACAAAAGGCGGCGCGTGCGGCCGTGTGAACGTGCCTGTTGTACGCGACGCCTTTTTTCTCTTCTCGCAAAACTCTCGAAATCGCACAGGTAACCTGCGGGTAACCGGCGGGTAACCGGCGGTCTACTTGCGGGCATAGCAAGCCCCGGAGCAACGCGCACCGGGGCTTTCGTTTTCCAGGTACTTAGCCTGTACGTTTGCCTGTACGCGGGACCTCACCGCTCGCAGAAACCCCGAAATAGCTGGCGCGCCCGTAGGGACTCGAACCCCCGCCCCTCTGATCCGAAGATAGAGCCTTCTCCGCGGCCGCGACGCTTAGGCATCGGCCCGCGCCTCCTCCTCCAAGCGCAGGTGCATTTCGAGTGCTTCGAGAGCGGCCTTTTTCGTCATATAGCCCGGCCCGCGCCTGTCCACTATGCGTGCGTCAGTGCGCTGTAAGTATCAGCGGTCAAGTCTGTCATCACACGTGTCACGATACGACCCACGCACTACCTCCCAACCTAGCCTTTTCGCCTGAGCCTCCGTCAACATGTCGTTCATTCTCCTTTCGCCCGGCCCTCTATCGTGGCCCGCGGCGCGGCGTCCATGGGTAACATTGGGGATAGTTTGGGGATAGTTTCTTCAAGAAAGCCCCCAAAACGGCCTTATGGAAACCTATACCACGCGACTAAAAGGCCAGCATAACCTCACATTCGCCTATCCCCGCCAAAGCAAACCAACAGCTAAACCCACACTCGTAATGCGCAGGTTACCGGTTCAAGTCCGGTCGTCGGCTCCATTCTTTTTGCAGCTAGACCGTCGGTCGCGAAGAACGTTGCCACAAAATGCGCACAAAACCGTTGCCAAACCGTTGCCATGTCACTCCCTCGAAGCCCTCCTCCCGGATCCCTTGCCGGCATCCTGAGCGTCACGGAGAGACTTCTCGATCGCAGCGACCGCCTGCTCGTCCCGCCCGGGCATCAGGTGGCCGTAAATGTTCATCGTGGTGCTGATGTCCCGGTGCCGGAGGCGCTCTTGTATCTCCTTCGGATGTAGGCTAGGCCCAGGGAGATCAGCCATGTGGCGTGCGCGTGCCGAAGGCCGTGGAACGTGATCCCGTCTGTGCCGCGGCCCTTCATCCACTTAGGGAACCAGGAGGAGATGGAGTCAGGGTGACAGGGGGCGCCATCGCCGCGATCGCAGACGAGGTCGAAGTCCTTCCACCCCTCGCCCTTCTTGAGCCTGCGCTTGTTCCGCTCCGCGCGGTGAGCGCGTAGGGCGTCAACGGTGATTGGCGGGATCGTCACGGTGGCGTGACTCCCATCGGTCTTCGCGTCCTTCATGTATATGCCCTCTTCGGGCGTGTACCCCAGGGTTTGGTTGATGGTAAGCCGGCCGGCTTCGAGGTCCACGTCCTGCCACCGCAGGCCGAGGATCTCGCCTCGGCGGAGCCCGCATGTGACCGCCAGAAGGATCGGGATGTAGTATGGGGTCTTACGGGCGTCCGCAAGCATGGACGCGATCTGCTCCGGAGTAAGGGGCTTTACCCTCGCCTGCCAGCGCGGGAGCTTGGGGAGCTCCAGGCCCGAGGCGGGGTTCTGCCTAATGAGGCGGAACTTCACGGCCGCCTCCAGAGCCTTGTAGAGGACCGCATGGTGATAGCGTATCAACCCTGGCGATAGCGGCCGGGCGTCCTGGGTGTCCTCATCGGCCTTGTCAGCGCCGTTGGCCTTGCCGGTCCGCCCGGCGCGGCTGAGTTCGACGTAGAACCGCTGTATGTGTAGCGGCTGCAGCTTGTCCAGCCGTATGTGGCCGAGCCTCGGGATGAGTCGCAGGTCGATGCACTCGGCATAGCGCCTGCGCGTCTTAGGCCCGAGGCGATCCTTCTGCATGTCATACCACTGGCGACACCAGTCGCCGAGGGTGAGGGCAGTTGGCTCCACATATGTGCCGTCATCGAGCTCACTCATCATCCGGCGCATCTCGCGCTCGGCTACCTCGCGGTCCTCGGTCGCGATGTTCTTGGCGATGCGCTTGCGCTTGCCGGTAGATGGATCTTTCCCAAGGTCGATGATGATTGTGTACGAAGAGCTCCAGCGCTTTTCGATATGGCCTCGCAAGCCGTGTCGCCTCCCCCAACTCACAGGAGCGCACCGAAACGCCAGCCTTCTCTGTCAATAAGCTGCGTGGATACGATCGCTGCGCACAGGTCGAAGCGCTAGCATTCCTGAAGAAGGTCGGGAATGCTCTTACCCAACTGATTCCTGGTCATCGCTGCCGCGGCAGCCTGCAGGATAGATAAAGCCGAGGGCAAGACCACACGCGCCACTCCGGGCTATCCGGACGAATACCCTTCATATAGGATGATGCACTGGTTCGCGATCCCCTGCGTTTCCTTTCTCAACGGGTTCGACGATCACATAGCCCGTCGGCGTTTCCTTGAACCTTATCGCAGGCCCGTACATGGTCGCCCCGCTGGCACGGATTCGGTCTGAAATGCACCATCGGCAGAACTTGTTGCTTAAGAGCGCGCGTGAAGAACGCTTAAGTCGCCTTCCACAGAATGGGCACTTCGCCACTACTGTTCCGCCTCCATATCCTGGAACACCCTTCTTATCACTTGCTCCGCCTTGCGGAGTGGTAACGGGCCGCAGTTCCAGGGCTTCCTAGCACGGGTCAGATTGTCGGACAAACGAATCGTGCACCCTTTGATTCGCCACCCGTGAGCGTCGGGCTCCATAATAATTCTCCACTCATGGGTCGCAGACCTGCGGAACCACAAATGCCCAATCCCATCCCACCTATATTGCCAATCTAGCAGGGAATCAACTCGTCCGAGTGCATCAGCCATCTCCAACGCCGTCTGGTATCTGCGGCTAGGATCCAGTTGGAGTGCTTTCCTAATCACTCTTCGCAGAGAGCTGGGAACATGAGCCAGGAAACGATCGCGGCGGGGGAAATGGCCAGTAGCGATTAGCTGCGACAACCTGTCTCTCGAGCTTGAGGGATGTACCTGGCTTTTGAAAAAGGCATCGCCGTTTGCAAGCCTATAGAGGGTTAGCCCTACCTGGTAGATGTCTGATAGCTTGGTGGTCATATTGGACACAAGGCATTCTGGTGGCCAATGATAGAGATACAATGGGGGAACACTTGCCACCCCCAGATCGTTTACTCTCCGGGACTGGCCAAAGTCAGATACCAGGGCAGTCCCATCATTGCCGATTAAGATGTTCGTTGGCTTGATGTCAAAGTGTACGAATCCTGTTGCATGGATGTGATGAAGCCCAGCTAGAATGTGTTGTCCGTAAGTCACTATTTCTCTAGTAGTCAAAGGGTGTCTCTGAATGATCTTGCTGAGCGATCCCTTCGCGAAATACGGCATAGCTATCCTTACGCAGTCGTCGCCCTTGCAGGCATACTGAACGGGCACGACCCTGCTACAGGCAGTGGCAAAAAGAGTGACCGCCTCCCGGAAATACTCATCGGGGTTCTCGAACTGATCCAGGGGTACTTCCTTCAGGGCTATATGCCCATTAAGCTGAAGATCGCGAGCAAGGTACACTGTCGAATTCCTTCCCTCACCGACACCGATTTGCTGGAGTATTTCGGCTCGGATTTCAGACACTATTTCCATCCCCATACCCTCTTCACGCCTCCCTAGCAGAGAGAGCGGCAATCGCAACTAGAACGGCTTCCTTCTTGTTGGAATTCAGGGTGCTCCATCTCTTCACGCCTCGGAAACTGGTTGCTTCCAGTATGGTTGTTACGGATCTCTCGCCCAGCCTTGCGGCTATGGTGGCCAGTGGACCCACAACGCATCCAAGCCCCATGCAGGCACACGCTTCCATCAGTACCCCCTCGATATTCGCCCGCTTCTGTGCGCCCTGTCTGGCTGCTGAACCCATCCTTCCTGCAAGAGGTTCAGGCAATCTGACTCCACAGGCGTGGACCTCAAACTCGCGGATTAATGCTATACACTGCTCTCTATACCATGCAAGAGCCTGAGGAAACTCGTAGGCCCTGGGGGCTCGCAGGACGTCCACGGTCAGGAGAGCAGGCTCTGCAGGGGTCCCCTCTGCGACCGCATAGTGTACTTCTGAAGCGGTTGAACGGAAGCCAATACCCTTCAATGACAGTCCCTCCCTTGCCGTCAGTTCTCACGACCCACCCATTGTTGTCGCCGTAGTAGAGGAGGTTCATCGTGTGGCAGGCCCCTAATTAAGCGGCCTTATCTCGCCCCGTCTCCGACACGCCATGTCATGGACAGGGTGAACACACCACCCTGCAACTGGGACTCTATGATCTGCCAGAACATCCTCTGACGCCGGATAGGAAGGTCGGCGTACGCCTAAGGCTCCCTGCGCCCGATCTGGCCTCCTGGGGCTACCCCGCTCTTCCCTACTTTTCGTTGTCCCTGACAGTGCTCAACGCTTCCGCAGAGATGGGCTCCTTGATAGTCTCGCTAATGATCCGGGCCACCTCGCTAGTGTCGGCCTTGATGACGGTGCCGTCGGCCAAGCGGAGGCTGTCAATCCATACGAAGCCTGTTAGCGCATCGGTACCTGACAAGGACTCCCACGATGCGTTATACGAACCCTGTGGCTTAACTCTACTTAGACCGTAGCCCCCGAAAGAGTACGTTTTCTCGTCAAAGTAGTTGTAATAGACGAAGCCAAAGCGATATGCTTCGATTGCTTGGTTGCCGGTGTTCCGGAAGCTCACGTCTGTCTTGAGTTTCGTGCTGTATTGCGAGTAGACTGGCTGAAAACTGAACTTTGTGATCTCTATACATTGGGGAAGGTTGTTGATTATGTGTGGCTGACCTGGCAACTCAGCACGCACGGGCATCGAAAAGACGAGCATCAGCAACATAGCGGACAACACGACAACCCTTGTCTTCAGCACAGAGATTCGCCTCCTCGCCGATAATCGGATCCGGCGCCGCCGCTTCCATCCGGGCGGCTCATGTCAGCCCTCTTCAGGCCGTGCGCCCAAGAGTTGACGCCTCAGGCAGCATCTGCCTGACGCCTAGACCGGCGGCCCGCACACTGCACGGCGCATACCCCCTCGCCTTCGCGTCTTCGAGGCTCATGGGGACAGCTCTTGACAGGTACCTGCACCTCAGCCGATGGTGCTCGTCTACTGTTGCCTTCTGCACTCACGGGTTTTGAACCAGGTACGTCTGATGATCACTGACGGCCGTGAGCCCGCTGGAGCCTTCCAGCCAGGCGGTCAGCCTGCGATCGTAACCGCCCGTAGCCGCTGCGCCTTGTGGAGCTGGTTCTTCCTAACCGTCCACGTGGCCGTCCTGTCGTTTACGTCGATGGTATTTGCCATGTTGATGGTTCTTGGCAGGCTAACGCGTAGAGTCATGAATATGTCGTCGGATTCTTGCTCTGTAGCATATAGTGCGGGTATGGCTGCCTCGAACAGATAGCTCCCGTCAGCCTGTTTCTTGAAGGTAATATAAGGAAAGTCTTGTGCGAGCGCGAAGTCACGGCGAGTGAGGACGATTTGCTTGCCTTCGACGCGGCAGTCATAGTTCTTCAGTAGTTCAGGGATGAGCATCGTCAACTGAGAAAACACGACGTTCATATCCTCTTCCGAAACCA
Organism: Bacillota bacterium; assembly: GCA_012842395.1. NCBI lineage: Bacteria > Bacillati > Bacillota > Bacillota bacterium. The sequence goes on along the minus strand of DUSX01000014.1, from coordinate 5,788 downwards.
TATCTCCACCTATTACCGTTATCGTCAGGGGACTGACCCCTTCTTCGTTGAAATCAAGGGACAAGATCGGCTCGTAGCAACCGGAAATGAGCATGCAAACAGAACCAAGCAAGCAGAGTATCAAACTCTTGGGGTTGACGCGTGCCCACCTCCTGCACTCCACGCCTATTCCCCTCCTTCTCGGTATCCAAAAGCGGCTAGCGGACACACAAAGCTGCATGTTCTCTGCGCACCTCTACCGCGTCTAGTTTCTTTTCGGCCGGCGCCGGAGCCGACCCTTCAGAAGCGTCCTTAGCCGCCTTGGTCGTGATGTAAACGCATTACGCTACCGGGTCTCACCTCACGTCAGCGCCCAAGGCCTCCGCCACGGCCTGCAGCGGGACCATGACCTGGCCCTCGATGATGCGGCCCTGGGCGGCCGGACCAAGGTCCACGCCGTTGACAATAACGCGGACTGGGGAAGCCGCGTAGACGAGGCCTGCGAGCGCGGAAGACACAACGAGACAAAAGAGTAAAGTCCGAGACCTGCGCACAGGCATCACCCTCCTGTCATACTTGGGTAATCCTTCAAGAGTAGTCAACACAACTCCCATGATTCCAGGGATTACACCGCAAAAGCCGCCAAATGGTCTTCGCGGTGCCAACCCAGAAGCCGTAATTCTTGTGCGCAGGGAGACAATACTCCGAGTCTGTCGTAACCGATCAGATTTATACAAAGAGAAAGCTCGCCAACTGCGGCTCGCCCTGCCATGCCCCCGTCATTTGCCCCCTTGTAATGTCTCACTCACGCTGATTGCGTGCAGAATGTTGAATACCCACAGTACAACTATCATGAGACCGACCAGCACGTGTCCAACCGTTAGTGTTGGAGAAGGTTCCCAACTGAATCTCGGCTGGGTGAGAGTACGAATGCACCAAGTGGCATACACAAGCAGGCCAATCACCCATGCAAGCATGATTGGTATCCCCGAGCCGGGGCTGCCTGCATATATCTGGCCGAGGCCTGGCAAGATTGCGGATAGCGCCCCAGCGAGTCCCGATGTATGAGCAAGGAGATGACGCCTGAAATCGCGTAATTCGCGTTGCAGCAGCTCCACACTTTGCTTATTGCCGCCGGCGGCAATCGTCGAGCCGGATCCTGGGCTGGACGTTGAGGCATGTGTATGGCTATATAGATGAGGCCCTGACAGGCTTGCTCCGCAATGCGTACAGAATTCGTTGTGCTCCGCGTTTTCCGTCCCACAGTCAGGACACTTGCTCATGGGCCGATCGCCTCCAATATCTGAGACGTGTTGTAGCCGATTGCACGGCGGTGTTTCCGCCCGGAGAGCCCGCGCTACTAAGTGATCGAACCTCTGACAATCGCTAATTCAAGGAGATAGTCTGTGCCTCTCGTTTCGTGTACATGGCGCCCACCCAATACCTCTTGTCAACCCTTTGCCGAGATGAGGGACGGGGGCTCCTCAAAGGGCTTGCCACACGTGTCTGTGGTCACTGCTACGCCCCTGTGGACATGGGCTCTGCGATGGTCTTCAACCAGCGTTCGTAGCCACACATCTTTCCAGCGGTGAAGAAACACCTATCGCCCATCATGCTGCGGGCTTCGGGTCAGCCACCGCTCTTGGCGCCGGAACCTCGAATTGGTCAACACAGTCTCGCTGCGTTGACTAGCAGGTTATAGGTGAACCAGCCGTCCCCGGTGATAAAGAATTGCGGTTTTGCCGTCGCTGCATCCCGCTGGATCCCAACCCCATCTGAATACGGCACGAACGAAACTACTTTGTCCAGGCGCACCCGAAAGGCCTTTGTCGCACCCTGGAAGTAGATGTGCTTTGTTGTCACCGCAAGTATCCCCGTATCTACGCGCACTCTTTCAGTCGTTTCCACCGGCAGTCCTCGGAAAGAACCAACTCGGTAATATACCCCCTTGGCAATCCGGAAACTCATCCCGTGACTCCCGCCCACGTATTGCCGGCGGGTCTTTTCTTCGTAATAGGCCACGTTGTCGAAGGCCCAGATCAGAGCCTCACCCTTTTGAAAGTTGAATGGTAAGCCTCCTATTGGGTGGAAGCGCGAAGGAACTCGTCCTTCCATAAGCTCGCGCAGCACTGCGCCTTTTACAAACCGAGTGTAGGCGCCATTCCTATCTAGGTCCCCTTGGGTGAGGCCAAACTGCTCGGCAAACTGAGTGAGCCGGGCTTCTTCTTGCGCATCCAGATTGCCGTCTTCCAGAAAGTGGCTTACCGCTTGTTGCCAGCCGTCAATCAACGCCTGCTGCACCTGGTCCGGAGTAATGAAACTGTCCTTCGCGATTTCAACGAGCCGATTGCCGAGGTTGTTCACAGGGCCTTCGGGATTCTCTCCTAATGCCGCAACTTTGGCCAACCTAACCATTTCGGCCCAGCCTTGGTTTCGCTTTTCCGCGCACTCTCGATGCATGCTGCGCAAGAGTCCTGCCGGTTTCCCGCAGTAGACGCATGTGCCCATCAGGAGTCCCCCTTCCAGCCGAGGTCTGCCTCATGTAGACGTGCCGTCGATGCTTTCTCCGCAGAACGCAAAACAAACTAGATTCCCAGTCAATTCCGAGATGCTGGCGTGGGCTGTGCCCGTGACAAGGACATCCACCTGGAGGCAGGCAAGCAGTACCTGGCAACTCCCTCACGGCAGCCCTCGTCCTCTCGGGATTGCTCCGGTCCGCGAGCCTACATGCGTGCGAGGAGTTCAGACTTCTTCTTCTCGAACTCGTCTTCGGTCAGTATCCCTGCCGCTTTGAGCTCCGCAAGCTTCTTAATCTGGGTCGGAATGTCGTCAGGCTGGGCTGTTGCCGCTGTTTCGCGCGCTGCTCTGCGGGCTTGCTCGACCTGGCGTCGTATTACGTTGGCTGCCTCCTGAAACAGTCGCTTCTTCGAAGAAGGGAAGTTGCACACGTTCTCAGCTTGTCGTGCATCGGCGTATGCTCCCAGCACATCGTGCTGGCGATGGCCATGGCGTGCCTCCACGGAACCGGACGCAGTGATCTGAATGCGCCCCTGGGTCAGGCCGCAGCTGTATTCGACCGAAGAAATGTCCTCATACGGGAAGCTTTTGGCCTTTTGCCCGAACATCGCGCCTGACGCGTAACCCGCCTTGAGCACCAGCACCCGGCTTTGCGTCGCCACGAGGGCCTCACCGGACAGTCCGTTCAGCCGGACAAGAACAGCGTCGTTAGGCATCACGTTTTGCTCACATGCTTTCTTCAACCCGCCTGTGAGTTCTTCGATCAAGTCAGACTGCATGAGTACCTCCCTCCCACGAGCAGCAATCGTGTGCTTGAGCGCTTCACTGAAGCGCACCTCAACTTCATAGGTCCTTTTCGGTGCAAGACAGCGTCGGCTATCTCGGCTACGCGGTCATGGAGACTCGGGCACACTCAAGGCCAGCCTCGTCTCATGGCCGGTAGGCCCGACTATGCGGTGCGTCGCGCGACCTCCAACAACGTCAGTCTCAGCCGGACCAACTCCTCGTCAGCTTTAAAGTACTCGGCCAGCTGCCAGACCTCCGTCACACCCCGCTTCACAGCTGCCACCGGCTTGTCCGCCGCTCTTCAAGGTTGGTGCCGCCACCTCACACGAGGGGACGTCGCAGGGTGGGCAGAACAGCATCACCTCATGCTTGACCATCAATGGACGCATGTGGCCGGCCGGGCTACGCTGGCATACCCTCCACGATCCCGAGTTCCTTCAGCCTCCACTGCAGCGCCTCCGCGGATACCATTATCCTTTCGGCAACTGTCTCGGAGTCATACTGGTGCAGCAAGTCGCGAACGACGTGCCCGGGCATGAGCAGAGACGCCGCGAACCTGTTCGCCTCGCGTTCACACGTCCTGGTATCGTCGAGGTTGGTCATGCACATCAGCTTGTCCAGCGACTTGTGGTACAGGTAGTGGTAGTATTCGTGGGCCATCATGAAGCGTTGACGGTTGATGTTGTGTGCTGCGTTGACGGAGACTACCGGTGAGGGTTCTCGTAATAGGACTCCGGACACTGGATCGTTGAGAGGCCAGCGAACAACTTGCACTCCTTCCGCTCTCGGGAATCCCTCCACATCGACGACTTCGGACCCTCGATCGTGATAGCGCATCAGGACGATCCGGGCCCGCTGGACCGCCTTCGACACGAACACACGCCCCCTTGGAAAGTTGTACCATAATCATAGCAGGGAACGTCCGTTCGTATCAATGCGTACCGATCCCGGCGTATCGACCCTTAAGACCAATTCAGGGGCAGTAGGCTAATTCTACTGTCCCTGTCGTTTCTCCTGCTGTTTCTTACGCTCTTCTTGCGCGATGACGAATGCGATGAAGTCTTCGACGCTTTTCTTGGCTTCCGGCCACAACCTGGCCGGCGCCCGGAACCAGGTTTCACCGAGGAGCCGTTCGATTTCCGTCTGGTCGATCTCTCCCGTGAATTACCGTCGGTCGACCTTGAACACGTCGGCGAGCTTGTCCACGAGCTCATCCGGCAGCGGCTCGATGGCGCTCTCGTACCGGGCGAGCTGCGGGACCGTGATGCCGAGGCGGTCCGCAAGGTTCCGCTGGCTCATGTCGCGCGAGACGCGGATCGCAAGGAGATAGTCGCTGCTGACGCCGAAGAAGTCGGCCAAGCGGCGGACAAGCGCGAAGTCGGGCTCTCGTTCCTTGCTCGGGGCCTCGTATCCAGCGATTGTGGAACGCGAGACGCCCAGAGCAGAAGCCAGTCCATCTTGAGTGAGCCCTCTTTGATCTCGCAGGCTCTTAAGCCTCTCCGCGAATGTTGCCATGGGATGTTGCCTCCGTGCTTAGAATATCAAGGCTGTTCCGTTTAGGCACGTTCCTTCTCGGAAGAATTTCCGCAGAACACTATCGGCGTGGTTCATCTCGGGAACTGTAATCTAGATGAACGGTGTTCCTATATGGAACTGAGAGGGGATAACAATGAAGCGCACGCCACTCATAGCCCGGCGCGAAGAACTCCACATGACACATGCGCAGGTTACCGGTTCAAGTCCGGTCGTCGGCTCCACGTGTTTTCAGACGCCGGCAGCGATTCGCTGGTCTTGATAGTCGCTCGTGCCAGCCTGCGGTTGGCGCCATCGAAAGGATGCAAAGGGAACCACCGGCTGTCTTCAGGGTAGAGTGGTCGTCGGTGGCAGCTAGCTGCCGCCGCCATCGACGCCATCGAGAGGATGAAAACGTCACTGGACGGTCATTTTCAAAGTAGTCGTCCATGGCGGCCAGCTGCCGCCGCCATCGAAAGGATGAAAATGCGGTCACGGCGAATGCTACTCTACGAACCGGTTGAGGGAGGCCGGCTTTCCTTGGTGCCGGAGAGCCCGAAAGAGTAGTCTGACCTCGGCGACCTGAGGCACCACGAAATGTTGCTCCTCTTTAGGAAGCACGCGGGGTAGAATCTTCAGTTTGGAGGTCGCCGCGCCGGTGAGTCTGGCAGAGGGGGCGGCGTGCTGATGGAGGTACTGTACGAGCGTTGCGGTGCGCTTGATGTTCACAAGAAGCTCGTGGTTGCGTGTGTCGCGACTCCAGAGGGGAAAGAGACCAAGACCTTCGGCACGATGACGAGCGAGTTGCTGGAGCTAGCTGATTATCTCGTGTCCAAGGGGTGCACGCACGTGGCAATGGAGAGCACGGGCGTGTACTGGAAACCCATCTATAACATTCTCGAGGGAACGGGAATTGAAGTTCTGGTTGTCAATGCCCGGGATATCAAGGCAGTGCCGGGGCGGAAGACGGACGTGAAGGACGCAGAGTGGATCT
>DUSX01000013.1 GCA_012842395.1 Bacillota bacterium | reverse complement strand
ATCGGGAGGATGGGATCGGGAGGAGGCCTGCGGATGTGGGAATGAGCCGCGCACGTGATCTGGACAGGTTCTACGAAGTCCTCGCGCGCCTCCAGTCGAAGCTGGGAGGCTGCCGTTGCCTGGGCGCTTGCGGAGGAGGTGGCAGCGACGGCTGGCGCTGGCCGCTGCAGGGCGTCTACTTCTTCTTTGAGCCCGGGGAGATGCGAGAGGACGGCAGGACGCCTCGGGTGGTGCGCGTGGGCACCCACGCTGTGTCCGAAGGCTCGAAGACGACGCTCTGGCAGTGCCTATCCCGGCACAAGGGACATGAGCGGGGAAAGTATGCTGGTGGAGGCAATCACAGGGGGTCGGTCTTCCGGCTGCATGTGGGGACGGCGCTCCTTGCCACCGGCGATTACCCCCAGGAGGTGCGGAGCACGTGGGGAAAAGGCGCGTCCGCCGGCCCGCTCACTCGGGAACTCGAGCATCCTCTCGAGTGCCGAGTCAGCGCCTACATCCGGCGCATGCCTTTTCTCTGGGTGGCGGTCCCCGGGCCCGCGGGGACGTCTAGCCCCAGGAGCATCATCGAGTCAAACGCCGTCGCCCTTCTCAGCAACAGGCACAAGCCCCCGATCGACCCTCCCTCGCCCAACTGGCTCGGGCTATACGCCCAGCGGGCCGAGATACGCGAGTCCGGCCTGTGGAACGTCAACTACGTCGACCAACCCTACGATCCCGCCTTCATCGAGCTCCTCGACAGCTTCGTGGCAGCGATGTAAGCCCCCTAGCCGCGATCCGCGGCGCGCAGCGCGCGGCGCCACGCTCCCCAGCCGTGACGCATGCCGCTCTCAGCGAGCGCCGTAGCCGCAATGGACGCAGGCGGGCAACGCCGCTTTCTCGCCCCTCCGTGGTCCGAGTGGCCCGGGCGCCCTGGGGCGCGCGCCGCCTGTACGCGGACATGCGCGCCCGAACGTCGTGCGCCCTACGGCCGCCTTGAGCGTGCGACGCAGCTCGCTGCTTTACACGTCAGCATCGTCCTTTTTGGGCCCGGAAATCTCTCTCATTCCGACGGCGGCCGAGAACGATAGTGGAAGCGCATGCGAAGATCCCTCTTGGCATTGCATATAGCACTGCATACGCCGCAACTAGCACTCGTGCGATAGCATCCATGACGTGATTTGTGTATGCGCACTTGACAAATAACACTGCACGTGCCATAATGTTGCTGAAAATAACAACTTGAGGTGATGATAACATGAAAAGGCAGGTCAGAGAACTTCGGCTTGCAGGGTTCGTGCGGGGGTACAGGAAGGCGTTGGGGTTCACTCAGGCGCAGTTTGCCGAAATCCTCGGAGTTTCTCAGGGAACCGTTAGTCGAATTGAGCGTGGCATGCGAGTGCGCCGGCGGACTCTCATGAGCATACCGGATCGCACGCTGCGCAACATCATATTGCGCGAGGTGAAAAGAGCATGAGCCCGATTCCGGAAGGGTATGCCCCACTGACTAGGAAGGCGCCGAACACGGAAGGGAACAGCGACCTAGAAATGAGACTGAGACAGGAATTGGCGGCTCTTTCCAAGCGTCTACATGAGTGCAATCAGCGCGTTGAAGAGCAAATGAGAGAACGGGATATTGTCCGGGAGCAGCACGACGCACTTCGCAGGTATATTGAGATTTCCTTCGGTCTAGCTGATGAAGAAGCGGGCAGCAGGCCCAAGGAGAGCAAGCCAGAGGATGGCGCAGCAGACGAGACCAAGTCGCAGACGACAGGGTCACAGCAGGTTCGTCTGCCTCTCCTGGTTCGGCAGGTAGAGGCCGTACTATCGGAAGTGCGGCCTAACGGCCTGCACTACCGCGAGATCCTTTCGCGACTGGAAAAGCGCGGCGTGCCTGTTCCCGGGTCAAACCCTGGCGCCAACCTACTCGCGCATATCACGCGCTTCCCGCAGCTCTTTGAGCGGATAGGGAAGGGTTGCTACAGACTTCGGTAACGTGGTTGATCTGCTGTGTGTGGCGGAGAACAGCACAGAGGCAAGATGAGGGAATCGGTACCCTTCGGAAGTCCGAGAATGGTAATGACCTTGCCACGAGTCGCGAGCAGTAGTGGTCTTTGTTCTTGTTCGCTGAATCACAGAGAAGGGCCCGGTCATGGTAGAGCGTTTCCAGGGTTGCGCTGAACAGAATGCGTCTGTCAAGCTCAGCCCAAGCGGCGGCTCTACCGAATCTGGCGCTAGTCTATGAATGCTCAATGATCAATCAATGAGCCGAGGATTAGGCTTGATGCGGTGCTATACGTACGTGAGTCAACTACGGACTCCCGGGCCCATGTTGGTGAGGGTCGTTGAACCGAAAGCCGCCGAGGGTGCGTTGGGAAGGTGGCAAATAGTGAAGATAAAGCACCTGTCTATCAGTAATCTCCTGAGCTTTCGGGATGAGACTGACATTGAGTTTGATCAACAGTTCAATATCCTAGTCGGTCCAAACGGGGGAGGGAAGAGCAACCTCCTTGATATCATCATGATCCTCATGCGTCACTATTTCCTGCCTGGGGTGCATACCTATGAGGGCAGGGAAGACGGACGAACCTACGTCGACCTCAATTCCGACAGAACCTTTCCTCATCTTCCCTCTGTGCTGGACACCTTCGGAGGCAACGAAATGCCTTGGACGGTCAAATGGGAGATCGTTGTGACTGAAGATGACCTTGAATTCGTTAGGGAAACTCGCCGAAACAAACACCTCCTCGCGAGAGCGCTGTCCCGTTATCGGAACAAGCCCTTTCAGGATTTGAACATTGTAGATGATTGGTTGGAGCTTCTCAACTTCAAACCCGGTGCCGTCCTGCCCTACGAGATTACGGCGACGGACTGTAAACCGCTGGATGAGGATGCGAGAAGGTTCTTGGGGTACCTAAGTCATAGGGAGATCATTTATCGGCTCGCTGAGGATATCCCCGACTTGACCTTGCCAGCATCGTACATTTATTCGTCGCCATATCGCGGCAGCACCGAGGAGAGCATCAGGGCGAACCTATCAGGCCAACGCAGCGACGACCTTCTCCGGGCGTATCGATCTGTCACCTCGAGAACCACGACTTCTCTATTGCTGCTCGGCACCATGTACTTCGCAAAGAAGAGAAGGCGGTATGAAAGCCTTGCGGGTCATTCAGGATATGATCAGGCCTGGCGGGAAGACAGAGAAGTGAGTCTTGTAAGCAAGTACATCGGGCGACTGGGGTACACCTGGGATCTTGAATTGATAGACGCTAGTAAGAACATCTATGAAATCCTTCTCCGAAAGGGTAATCATTCTTTCCGAATCGAGCGAGCAAGTTCGGGCGAGAGGGAGATCCTGAGTTTCCTCCTGGGTATCTTCGCGTTCAACATGCATGGTGGCATTGTCGTCGTCGACGAGCCTGAACTGCATTTGCATCCCAAATGGCAGGCAGTACTTCGCGATCTTCTTTCAGAGCTAGCCGAAGAAACCAACAACCAGATAATAGTAGCCACGCATTCCCCATCGTTCATTACGAGGGAGAATATCCAGAAAGTCATTCGAGTATTCAGGGAATCCGACGGCGCATCGCGGATAGTTGACAATTCAGGCAAAAACCTGCCCAGTATCAGCGGAACTCTTCCAGACAAAAAAGCATTGACCCACATGATTATGTCTCATAACAATGAGAAGATGTTTTTCGCAGACAAGGTAGTACTGGTTGAAGGAATCACAGACAGGCTGCTCTTTAACGGGTTGATTCAGCTCTGCTCTGAGTACCTTCACAGAACAGACGTCACTGAGACACTTGAGGTGCATGGTAAGCACAACTTCGTTAATTACCAGGTGTTCCTAAGAAGTATCGGTCAAAAGGTATGGATAATAGCAGACCTTGACTACATCACCGGCTTAGACAATATCCCTGAAATCGACAGAGGACGAGTCCGAACTCTGTTCTGCACGGACCACAAGAAAATCGTCAAAGCTGTTGTCGATGACAAGAAAAGCACAGACCGGGTCGCTCTGATGAAGGTGATTGAGGAGGCTGTTGAGGCGCAAGACCTTTCAAGGATCGACCTACAGCAGCTTTCTGACCTGTACAGACACATGGCCTCAAGGTATATGAGGTTACGGTCGGATCTCGCGGATGAGGAGAAAACACTGTTAGCTGGGTGGATAGAAGCGGCACGGAAGAACGGCATCTTTTTGCTCAGTCGCGGCGAGATCGACGACTACCTACCCGATGACTCTAAGAACCTTGATGGTCTTCTCCGTCTTATTATGACCGAGGAACTCAAGGCGTGGTTATCCACGGCCTCCAGCGATGCAGCTTTGGGTGAGCTAATCGAAATCGTCCTTAGCATTCTAGAGGCAAGCGAACCTGAGCGTTACTCCGTCATGAAATGGCTTGAGGGGGGATGCAAGAACCCAGAACCGAGTTCTGTGGTTTCCGTCTCACAGTCAACGTAACTGATCCCTCTACATTCCTAGGGCATCTGCAAACCACCAAAAGGTCCGCCGTCAGACTAGAATTGGCTGTGTTCTGTCTTTGAGGCCCCATCTTGCGCCGGTGTCTTCCGTGAGGGAGGCGAAGTTTGTGTCGGCGGATAGCTCTCGGAACTTGGTTGATGATGCTGTCACTTCCCGCACGAACGTTATCTGATCGGCCCCCGCCTTCGCGGGAGGTCGCCGAGGCTCGTCGTTGTGCGTGAGATCCCGGACCGCCACAGGCTCGTAGTTATGGAGGATTCGTGCGAGTCCGTGGGGACCGAATACAAGGGCCTCAAGGCCGGGAACGGCGCCTTCTCGCACGGGGCGGTGTTCGCGTTCTATCCCAACAAGCAGATCACCACGGGCGAGGGCGGGATGATCGTCACCGACGACGACCGGGTAGCGCGTCTCTGCCGGAGCATGTCCAACCAGGGACGGGGCGAGGCAGGGGTGTGGCTTTCCCACGAGCGGCTGGGCTACAACTACCGCATGGACGAGCTTTCGGCCGCGCTCGGGGTGGCGCAGATGTCGCGGATCGAGGAGATCATCGCGAAGCGCGAGCGGGTGGCGGCGATGTACGCGGAGCGCCTGGCGGGGGTGCCGGGGGTGCGCCTGCCGTATGTGGCGCCCGAGGTGACGCGGATGAGCTGGTTCGTGTACGTGATCCGGGTCGGCGTGGACGAGCCCACCCCCGAGCGCCAGTCAGCCGTGCGCGACCACGTGATGCGGCGCTTGCGAGTCCAAAGGAGGCGGAGACCCAGCTTTCCCGTGATCGGACGCGGGGTAGGGGACAGGACGCAAGGGGGTGCGGCCAGTATTCGAGCTCCGTCCACCCGAAGCCTTTCTACCGCGCCGAGTTCGGGTTCAAGGAGAGGGACTTCCCCATTACCAAGCTCGCAGGACGCACGAGCATCGCCATCCCGTTCCACAACCACCTCACCGCCGAGGAGATCGACTACGTCGCCTGCGTCCTCGAGCGGGCGCTGAGGGAGGTGCGGTAGTAGGCGCGCGCCTGCTCGTCGCGCTGCCCCGTCCCTTAGGCTTCCCGGAGAGTTAGGCTATCCCCACGGGGCGGTCGCTATGGGGCGTCGGTCCGCACACGGGGGCCCCACGGAGGCCCGCACTCGGCCGGGCGCTGGCCCGGTCGCGGGGCCGGGAGCGGGGCCGGGAGCGGGGCCGGGCGGGGGCCTGGCGAGGGCTGGGCGCGGGGCTGAGGAAGCGGCGAGCTGCGGCTGGGCGAGGGTTGGGCGGTGGAGGAAGGGGCGAAGCGTGGGCTGGGGGACGGGCGAAGGGTGGGTGCGGACCTGGGCGCGCGGCCTGCGCGCGGTGCGCGCAAGTCGCGCTTCGCGTCTCGAAAACGGCCTACTCCTCCTTGCGAGCCTGCGTCCCTTCCCGCTTCTTGCGCTCCTCCTGTGCCGTCATGTACCCTATGAAATCTTCGACGGCGCGTCTTGCCTCCGGCGACAGCCTGACAGGCGCCCGGAACCAGGTTTCCCCGAGGATCTCCTCCATTTCCGCTTGAGAGAGGTCGCCGGTAAAGCACCGGGGATCGACCTCGAAGACTCCCGCGAGCTTCGTCACCACATCGTCCGGCAGTCTCGCCGCGCCGATCTCGTACCTCACGAGGTCCTTCAGGTCGATCCCGAGGCGGCTCGCGAGATCCTCCCTCGTCCAGCCGCGTGAAGCGCGCAGCGCCTCGAGGTAACGAGCGCCAGCGACGACGTCCGGGTCCGGCGCGAGCGGCGCGGGGTCGTCGGTGCATCCTAGCAGGTAGTCGACGCTCACTCCGAAAAAGCGCGCAAGCCGGCATACAAGCTCGAAGTCGGGTTGGCGCTTCTTGCTCGGAGCCTCGTACCCGGCCATGGCTGAGCGCGATACTCCCATCGCGGCAGCCAGGGCTTCTTGCGTGAGATTGCACCGTGTCCTGAGGTCTCTCAGCTTCTCCGCGAATGTGGCCATATGCCAATCCCCCGTTTATAGGATAACACTTCTGTTCCCATTCAGCACGTTCCGATAAGCTACAGTCGCCGCAGTCGGGCCTTGACATTGGCGCGCCGGTGAACCCTAATCGGATTAGGGGTGTTCCTTAACGGAACAGCAGCCTGCTACAGCGCAACTGGCATGAGCAGATGGGCTGCGCCGATTCGGGCGTCTAATACAGAAGGGCAACGGTCTCCAGCTTCTCGCGGGCGCGGCCTTGGTCTGCGAGCACCTTACAGACGGGTCCACCAGGGCTTGGGCTCAAAGGGCACCCCGACAAATCGAAGACCAGGAGGTGTGTGGCCGTGTCTTGATCTGGCAAAGGCTCGAGTCTGTTTGGGGATGTATCCGGCTCCAACAAGATGAGGAACGTCTTCATCAGCGACGCAATGGTCCCAAGATAGTCGGGCGTCAAGGCGACCCTGCAGAAATACGGAAGGAGGCTGCGAAAACATGACAGGCAAACGATACATGTCAGCCGGACTCGGTGACTTCGCGACGCGGAGGCTCGCCTCTTGGGCCTCTCAGGTCGAGATCCAAGACTTACCTGAGGACGCGATCGCCAAGGCCGCGGAGTGCCTTGTGGATTGGGTCGGAGTCGCGCTGGCCGGATCCGCTCAGGACGTTGCCGCTCTCGTCTCGCCGGTGTTCGAT
>DUSX01000012.1 GCA_012842395.1 Bacillota bacterium | reverse complement strand
CGTCCCCTGGCTACTGCGCCTCCCCTAGCGCGCGCTCGAGGACGCAGGCGACGTAGTCGATCTCCTCGGCGGTGAGGTGGTTGTGGAACGGGATGGCGATGCTCGTGCGCCCGGCGAGCTCCGTCACCGGGAAGTCCCCCTCCTTGAACCCGAACTCGGCGCGGTAGAAGGGTTGCAGGTGGATGGGGGTGAAATACGGGCGGCACCCGATCCCCGCCTCCTGGAAGCGCCGCATCACGTGGTCGCGCACGGCGGACTGGCGCTCGGGGGTGGGCTCGTCCACGCCGACCCGGATCACATACACGAACCAGCTCATCCGCGTCACCTCGGGCGCCACATGCGGCAGGCGCACCCCCGGCACCCTCGCAAGGCGCTCCGCATACATCGCCGCGACCCGCTTGCGCTTCTCGATGATCTCCTCGATGCGCGACATCTGCGCGGCCCCGAGCGCGGCCGAAAGCTCGTCCATGCGGTAGTTGTAGCCGAGGCGCTCATGGGAAAGCCACACCCCGGCCTCCCCCCGCCCCTGGTTGCACATGCTCCTGCAGAGGCGCGCTATCCGGTCGTCGTCGGTGACGATCATCCCGCCCTCGCCCGTGGTGATCTACTTGTTGGGATAGAACGCGAACACCGCCCGGTGCGAGAACGCGCCGTTCCCGGCCTTCGTGCCCTTGTATTCGGACCCCAGGGACTCGCAGGAGTCCTCGATCACCACAAGCGCGTGGCGGTCCGCGATCTCGCGGATGACGCCGAGCCTCGCCAGCTGGCCGTGGATTTCCACGCGGACTGAGGCTGGCTCCCCGGTGGGTGGGTGGACGCGCAGAAGGCGGCACCCGGGGGAGTGGCTTTCGTATGGGAAGCGATGGCGTCTTCAGTGATGGCGTCTTCGATGAGGTCCGGACCAATGTTCGCGGTGTCGGCCTCGATGTTGACGAACACAGGCTCCGCTCCTCTTAAGGCGCATGCCGCCGCAGGCGCCTTGAACTCCAGCGCAGTCGAGCTGGTCAGGCTGGCAACAAGACCGTCTGGCGGTTGCTGCAGGGACAACGTTCCGTAAGTATGACGGCACCTCAGGGGCCACATTCTCTCTAGGTTCCTTGCGTTGTTGCTAAGGAACCAAGCCATCACCTCTGTTACACTTCGAGGAGAGAAGCCCGCCGGAGAGTGGATCTGCAAGAAGCCGAATAGATCAGCTAACGGTTATCTACTACGGAAGGTGCAAAGGGACTCGAAGACTCGAAATTAGCAGAGCTACAAAGCGCAAGACGCTGCGTCCCTCCACCAGGGGGGAGGGACGCACGCACATTGTCGTGGTCTGAACCATATCATTAGCTACTACGTGTCTAGGCGGTCAAGTTTCCGGTCAGCGAAGTGGTCAACTTGCCGACTGGCGTTTGTGTCGGAACGGTGGTTCAGCCCAAAGGCAAAGCGGATATTGAACCGAGAGCATCTTAGTTGTCCATCGTGACGTGCGCGACGCGAAACGGATCCACCGTCTTGTGGTCGAGCGTGACACCCAGGCCGGGTGCTGTGGGCACCTTGAGCCGACCGTTCTTTATCTGCCGTTCCAGCGCATTCTCCACGATGGCGTAGTGGATGTCGGAGTGGTAGGGGAACATCTCCTGTATTACAAAGTTGCTCAGACATGCCGACACCTGCACAGCAGCCGCTGTTAGTACGGGACCACCACAGTTGTGCGGCGCGATGCGCATGTTGTACGCCTCAGCAACTGCGCCGATACGCCACGCTTCGAGAATGCCGCCACACGTACCTGGGTCGGGCTGCACAATATCCACCGCCCGGAGCTCGATGATGCGCCGGAAGCCGTAGCGTGTGTATAGCCGCTCGCCCGCGGCGATGGGGATGTTCACCTTGCCCTTGAGGACCTTGTAGGCGTCCACGTCAAACGCGTCCAGCGGCTCCTCGTACCAGAACGGGTTGTACTGCTCGATCTCTTGGCCGATGCGCGTCATTACGTCCGTGGTTCCCTCGGCCGTCACATCTACCATAAGATCGATGTCGTTACCTATAGCCTCACGCACCATGCGCACGGAGTCGATGCAGCGCCGATAGTTCTCCGGGCTGATCTCGCGGTTCTTCAAATGCCGGTTGAGGTTGCGCACGGGGTCCCGCTGGCTCAGCGGATACATCTTAACTGCGTCAAACCCGTCGGCGACCACCTCCTCCGCACGCTTTGCAAAGTCACGTGGAGTGTCGCAGCGTCCCTCGGACCATCCATTGGCGTAGACACGCAGCTCGTCACGCTGGCGGCCACCCAACAGCTCGCATACAGGGACGCCTAGCACTTTGCCCTTGATGTCCCATAGGGCCTGCTCCAGCCCGCTCACGGCTGCGTAGAAAATGGCGCCGGCGCCCTTGCCCCAGAATGTGTGATAGTAAAAATCATTCCAGATATCGCTGATCCTTGCGGGGTCCCTGCCGACGACGAAGCACTCTGCAAGCTCGGCCATCATGGTACCCGCGGCATAACAGCCCACACCAAAGCCCACTGCGCCCTCGCCGATGCCGGTGACGCCTTCGTCGGTCACAAGCTCGACGATCACCGGGCGAAAGCTCCCCGTGTCCACCACGTATACATTCGCTTCCTTCACAGTCATTTCGAGTTCTCCCCCTCTGCCCGGGGACGTGGCGCATCCAGAATGCAGGGCGTCCTCCGGGCCAATTGATTGATCTCATCGACGTAATGGCAGGCCACCATGTGATTGGGGCTGACCTCCTCGAGCGGGGGTTGTGCGTGATAGCATTTCTCCTTCGCATAGTTACAGCGAGGCGCAAAACGGCACGCAGGCGGTGGCTCGATGGGCGAAGTCAGCTCGCCCTTGAGGAGAATGCGTTCTCTTTTTGCACGAAGTTTGGGCTTCGGAATTGCCGAGAGAAGTGCCTTTGTGTAGGGATGATACTGCTTTTGAAATAGCTCCCTGGTACTCGCCTTCTCCACCACCACCCCCAGGTACATGACCATGATTTCATCAGATATGTGCTTGACCACTGCAAGGTTATGGGTAATGAAAATGTACGTCAGATTGCGCTCTTTCTGCAGATCCTGCATCAGATTGAGTATCTGCGCCTGAATCGAGACATCGAGCGCTGACACGGGCTCATCGCATACGATGAGCCTGGGGTTGAGCGCAAGTGCCCGCCCGATGCCAACGCGCTGGCGCCGCCCTCCATCAAGCTCGTGTGGATACGCGTGTGCAAGGCGCTGCGCCAGGCCGACAGTCTCCATAATCTGCTCGACACGTCTAAGGTATTCCTGCCGGCTGCTGCATGCTTTATACACTTCCAAGGGCTCGCCGATGATCTGACTTACCGACTGGCGCGGATTGAGAGAGGCGAACGGATCTTGAAATATCATCTGCATGTTCTTGCGCAACTCGTGCAGCCGCGCCTTGGAGGGAGCAGAGATATCCTCGCCATCGAATATGATTTGGCCCTCCGTTGGACGGAGCAGCTGGAGAATTACGCGACCCAGCGTCGACTTGCCGCAGCCGGATTCGCCAACAACACCTAACGTCTTGCCCTCTTCGAGTCTAAAGGTTACGCCGTCCACGGCGTGAAGCAGTCCCGTCTTTGTCTCGAAGTACTTCTTGAGACCGTTAACCTCCAACAACGTTCCCATGCTGGCCTTCCTTTCACCGGTGTTGATAACGTACGCACTTTACAAAATGCCCCGCACTAAGCTCCACCGCACCAGGATTCCGCTGCTCGCATTCGCTCGTCTTCACAGGGCAACGGGGGTGAAACTTGCATCCATTAGGCAAGTTAGAAGGATCTGGCACCAAGCCAGGGATGGTCGGCAGCCGGTCGGTTTCCGCGTCCATGTCGGGAACACAGCTAAACAAGCCCCGTGTATACGGGTGCGCCATACGCTCGAACACGTCTTCTACCGTGCCCGATTCAACAATCTCGCCGGCGTACATAATCGCAACGTCGTTGCCCACCTCAGCAACGACCCCCAGGTCGTGCGTGATCAGGAGCATTGCAGTGTTTAGTTCGTCCTTCAAGCTCTTTATGAGTTCTAGGACCTGTGCCTGGATTGTCACATCGAGCGCGGTTGTAGGCTCGTCCGCGATGAGCAGCCTTGGCTTGCACGCAAGCGCGATTGCAATCATCACACGTTGCTTCATACCACCGGAGAACTGGTGCGGGTACTCGTCATATCGGTCGCCGGGAATACCCACCAGTTCCAGCATCTGCTTCGCGCGAACCGTCGCATCTTTTTTGGAGAGCTTGTTATGAATCTGAATGACCTCTGCGATCTGATCACCAACAGTCAAAACTGGGTTCAGCGAGGTCATAGGATCTTGGAATATCATAGCAATCTCCCGCCCACGGATTCTCCGCATCTCGCGGTCACTCTTCTCCAACAGATTCTCACCCCTGTACAGCACCCTGCCCTGCGCAATCTTGCCAGGGGGAGTCGGTACCAAGCCCATAATGCTCAAAGCCGTAGTGGTCTTGCCGGCCCCAGTCTCCCCGACCAGACAGAGGGTCCTTCCCTCCCGAATCCCAAGCGTTACGCCGTTGACTGCCTTGACAACCTCCTGGTCTACAACGTACCGCACGACGAGGTCGTCAATTCTCAAAAGCTCCTTGTCCATATCCGATTACTCCCCCGGTCTATTACTTAAGGCGTGGGTCAAGAGCGTCTCGCAGGCCATCGCCCAATAGATTGAGTGCAAAGGTAGTCACTACGATGGCCAAGCCTGGTAGGATAGACATGTGCCAGTAGTCGCGCAGGTAGGCGCGACCTGTCGCAATGAGGAGTCCCCATTCCGGCGCAGGTGGCTGGACACCCATGCCGATAAAGCTCAGAGAAGCGCTCATCAGGATGACCGTTACCATGCCGAGAGTGAATTGCACAATAATCGGCGCAAGCGAGTTGGGCAGTATATGCTTGAGCATGATACGCAGGTCGCTGGCGCCGATGGAACGTGCGGCTTCGATGAACTCCTGTTCTTTGACGGTAAGTACCTGGGCGCGCATGATACGCGCAAACGCCGGCACGCTGGTCACGCACAGCGCAATCATCATGTTTTTGACGCTGCTGCCTAGCGCCGCGATAATGCTGACACACAGGCACATGGGCGGGATGCCGATAAGGATATCTACCGTACGCATGACTACGTTATCCAGCTTGGCGTAGAACGCCGCCAGTAGCCCCAGCAGTGATCCAATCAGCGCAGCTATGGAAGTGCAAACCACGCCGATAAACAGTGTGTATCGGCTACCGTAAACCACCCGGCTGAATATATCGCGGCCAAAGTTGTCCGTTCCAAACCAGTGCTCCCTATCGGGGAAAAGCAACCTTGCGTCATAATCCTGCTCCGCATAGTCGTAGGGGATAATCCAAGGGGCAGAAACGGCTGATAAGATGAGGACTATCAAGATGATCAAGCCGCTCATGGCCATCTTGTTTCTCTTCAGTCGCCTCCAAATCTGACGCATGGGCGTCTCCCTTCTGGTTCTGACCGCAGCCACGACCGTAGCGTCACGCATTCACCCTCACCTGCACTTCCCTGCGAGCCGAATTCCCGTTTCTCTTTCGCTGCGCTGTGCTGTACATCGCCCTAATACGCGGATCAATGAAGCAGTACAGGATATCCACAATCAAGCTAACTACAACACAATTGAGACCAATCCAAAGTACGCCGCCTTGCACAACTGGATAATCCCTAAAACCCACGCTGTCCACGATGAATTTACCGAGACCCGGTATTGCAAAGACGGTTTCTACGAGCACCGCTCCCGCAAGAAATCCTGAAATCTGAATGCCCACAACCGTTACAATGGGCACGAGCGCATTGCGGAACGCATGGCGCATGACCGTCAGCAGCTCTGACTGCCCCTTGGCCCGGCTGGTACGGATATAGTCCTGACGGATGACCTCCAGCATACTCGAGCGTGTCATGCGCATAATCGAAGCACTTGCCTGAAGCCCAAGCGTAAAGACAGGCAAGATCCAGTACTCGGGCCCGTAGCTCCCCGTCGCAGGCAGCAGCCTGAGATTGACCGAAAAGATCACTACCAGCAGCATTGCAATCCAGAACGACGGCGCAGATACCCCAAACAACGAAAAGATTGTACATAGCGTGTCTAGCATCGAATACTGGCGCACTGCGGAAATCACGCCCGCCGGGACCCCTATCAAAACGCCCAGCCCGACGCTTAAGACCGTTAACTTGAGCGTGTTGGGGTACCGAGCGAGAATCTCCTCCATCACAGGGCGACCGGTTTTGTACGAGTTCCCCATGTCCCCTCGGACCAGATTAACAAAGTAGCGCCCAAGCCTTATGAGATAGGGGTCGTCGAGACCCAGCTGTTCGTGGATAGCCTGCACCTGCTCTGGGGTGGCGTTTTCACCCAGAATGGCTAGGGCCGGGTCGCCAGGTGCGAGATACAGCAGCGTAAACACAATGACAATAACGCCAACTAGAGTCGGGATGATAAGCAGGATGCGGCTGGAGATATACCTAAGCAAGATGTTTTCACCACCGTAGCCATCGGATTTGGCACCAGCCTGTCTAGTGGCTCCGCCGCGTCTGGCATTGCGCGGGCGAAATGCCCCACCCGCGCAATGCCAGGAATGGTATGTTACGTCCGGGCGTGCTACTCGAAATAAACGTACTGTAGGTAATGTTGCTCGTACGAGGGCGTAATCCTAAAGCCCCTAACATTGGGCTTGCAGGCCGCGTTAAGTTCCTTGTGCCAGACAGGGAGTGCTACGTAGTTCTCCATAAGCATCTCCTGACACTTGTAGTAGAGCTTATTGCGCTTTTCAATGTCCACGGTGGCTAAGGCTTTCCTGATGGTATCGTAATACTCCTGATTCACCCAACTAAAGATGGGCCATTCCGACTTGTCAGGCAACCACCGAAACAGAACGCGCCCCGCCTCCCCTGTGCTTGCGGTGTATCCATATACGGCAAGTTCCCCTTTGCCCTGGCAAAGCCACGAAGTCCACTGCGTCGCCTCCATAACGTCGATTTTGACACGGATGTTCACTGCTGCCAATTGCGCCTGGATGACTTCACAGAAATCCTTGCGCTGCTGGTCCGAACTGTTACAGGATATGCTAACATCAAAGCCATTGGGGTAACCTGCCTCGGCAAGCAGTCTCTTTGCCCGCTTGAGGTCTTGATGGGGGAAGTACTTGCTTAGGTCCGGATGACGGCCGTCAATGCCGGGAGAGACGATACCGGTGGCTAGCTGGCCGTAATTCCTGTACGCGATCTTGACGGCGCTAGGGATGTCGACGGCATACCAAATGGCCTCACGCACGCGAATATCGTTCAATGGCTTTATTGCCTGGTTGATTGTGAGGTATGTGGTGTTTGCACCCATAGCGGAAACCAGGTGGATGTTTTTGTTAGCACGGATACGGTCAACGTCATTCGCGCTAATATCATAGACAATGTCTGCGCGGCCTGACTCGGCTTCGATAGCGCGGGCAGATGCATCGCTGATGTAGCGGATAGTCAGGTGCTTGACATAAGGCTGACCCTTGATCCAGTAATCCTTGAACCCTTCCAGAATCAAACTGTCTCCCGAGTTGTACTTTACCACCCTGTATGGACCCGTACCGATGGGGGCCTTGAAGAAGTCTCCGCCAGATTCAGTAAACGCGCGCTCACTAATGATGCAGCACAGCGGGTTTTCCAGCATAGGGAGCTGAAGAGCGTACGGCCCCTTCGTGACAATCTTCAACGTGTATTTATCCACGACTTTGGATTTGTCAAAATCAATCTGATCGACCTGCATGGCAGCGGGAGTGTTGTCTTGCCTCATTCTCTTAAGCGAAAACAATACGTCACTCGCCTTCAGCTCGTCGCCGTTATGAAACTTGACCCCCTTACGGATGTGCAGCACAAGTGTCTCATCGTTTTCATACTCCCAGCTTTCTGCAAGCCATGGAACGAGCTTGCCATTCTCATCGTACACTACGAGCGTTTCGTATATCTGGCGGGTAGACTGGTGCTTGGTTTGAAAAACATTGTCGTGGGGGTCCAGCGAGCCCGGGTCACCTGCCATTACAACGACCATGCTATCTTTGGAAGACACAATACCGGGGGAAGGAGTTGCACCCTGCACGTTGCCTGCGTAACCCACGAACAAGAACATCGTTATAACGCACACCAGAACACACAGGATCCGTCTCAGGAACTCTTTCATTGTCTTGCTCCCCCTTTGCGTTATACATGTGAGATACTTGGTATCCCGCTATCTTGGCCCTTGCACACCAAAAAGCGTCGGATATCAAGACCTGAGATGCGCGAAATGGGGCAGTTTGCTGACATCCGTCATAGGGATGTCAAGCTCTTCAGCGGCACGTATCATGAAGTTGAATCCGATGGTGCGGCTTCCCCCTCTGGGTGCGCCACTCTTGACCACGCAGCAGCCGATCGCAAGGCCGATTTCCTTCTCTGGCGAATCCAACGTTCCCCCCGCCCTGCCGGAAGGCACCACAAGGAGGCCATGCGCCATCATGTAATGCGCCGCATCCAGGGCCTCGGTAAGTGTGCCAGCCTGGTTGGGTTTGAAAATCATACCCTTCACAGCTCCCATTTCCACTGCCTGCTTTGCCCTGTCCATGCTGGTGCACAGGAAGTCATCACCGACGATGACAGAGTTGATGCGTTCACTCGCAAGTCTAAAGCCCTCAAAGTCCTCCTCCTGAAGCGGATCCTCAATGAACGCGATGGGATACTCGTCGGCCAACCGCGCCAACACTTTGATGAGCTCGTCACGGTCCACGAGCCGACCTCGGTACAGGTACGCGCCCTCCTTCTCGTCATAAAACTCGCTGCTGGCGCAGTCTATCGCGTAGTACACGTTGTTCCGGTATCCCAAGTCCGCAACCGCTTGTGAAATCAGGCCAAGTACTTCAAACGGGTCGTCTGATGGCGCGCCATAGCCGCAATAGTTACCCATATTCGCCGGGCGGCCGGTCGTCCTCTCAATCAATCCACCCAGATACTGGAATACTTCGACGATAATCCGCACGCCCTCGTTAATCGTGTTGACGCCGTAGGGTATTACCATAAACTCCTGGAACGCCAGCGTCTTATCGATGTATGTACCACCGTTGACGATATTGGACGAAGGCGCATAAACGTACCGAATCTCGTCAGCGGCCATCGCACGATGAAGGGGCAGGCCTTTGACGGCCGCGGCTGCCCGCGCCACGGCCACCGATACTGCGAAGATTGCGTTGCCACCCAGCCTGGTTTTGTACCGCGTTCCGTCAAGCTCGATCATGGTGCGGTCAATCTTTCGCTGGTCAGTGACATCCATGCCAATCAGAGCAGGCGCGATAACGGTCTCAATGTTGTCAATCGCCTTGTAGACACTCAGCCCACCAAACACCCTGGGATCGTCGTCACGTAGAACAGACGACTCGTGTACGCCGACGGACGTCCCGGTGGATGCGCCAGCCCGACCGAGGTGTCCACCTTCGGTGATGACGTCCACTTCCACGGTCGGGCGGCCTTTGCTGTCCAAGACCTGTCTTGCCTTGATCGTCCTGATTTCGCTTCCTGTCACAATCCTCTGTGCTCCTTTCGGATTCCGCCGTTAATATCAGGAAACGTACAGAACATTAAAATCACACAAATTGGTTCCGGTGTTGCCCGTGAATATATTGTCCCCAATCGCCATCAGCGCGTTCCCGGCGGAATGATTGCGCAGCGCTTTGAGCACGTTGACTCCCTTGGCTTCAAGCCTGCTCACTGTGAGTCCGTCTACAAGACCACCCGCATAACGCGTTGTGCCATCGGTGCCCTCAGTGTCAATAGAGGCACCCGCGACGCCATCCATGTCCCGAATACCGATCGCTAGGCCGAGCACGAGTTCGTGAGATGGCCCGCCCACACCCACTGGTGGCGACTGGATGCTCGTGGTGGTTTCCCCCGAGCACACAACAAAGCAGGGCGGCGCAATTGGCCGACGCAAATACTTGATCTCGCGGGCAAGCGAGGAGAGGAAATAGCCGGCTTCTCGGCTCTCGCCTTCCATGTACGTAGACAGCACCATAATGGGCACGCCCATCCTCTTTGCTGCTGCAAGTGCCGCCTCGCAAGAGTCGCCCACCGAGCCAGTCAGGAACGTGGTGACATTCCCGCTAAAGGACTTGGGCGTCTCACGCACCCGGCCATCGTCCCAGAGAAAATCCACAATGCTTTTGGGGAGTTTGCCCGCCAAATCGTAGTTTTCTATCGTGTTCCTTGCGTCCTGTATCGTAGTGTTGTCTGGCGCTACTGGCGTACCAAAGAAGGAAGCAACTGGTGATCCGCGGTTAGATGTAGGCAGCTGACCAACGCCATCGCCCACCACAATGTTGATGAGCTCGGCGCCTTTTCCGCAGATACGCTCAGCTAGGCGGCCGCCGTTGGTGCGTGAAATGTGCCTGCGCACCGCGTTAATCTCGAGGATTTTCGCACCGGATTTCAGGAGCAAATCCTGTGCCTTGATTTCGTCATCCAGGGTAATGCCTTCCACAGGATAGGTGAGCAGTGCCGAGCTACCACCGCTGATTACCGAAATGAACAGGTCGTCAGGAGAGGCTGCGTCAATAAGTGCCAGAATCCTCTCGGCGGCCAACATCCCATCAGCGTTAGGAAGTGGATGCCCCCCAACATACACATCCGTGTTGCAGTAGTGATCCTGAGGCTCCTTTATCTTCACTGAGATGATTCCTTTTGTGATTCTGTCTCCCAGGATCTCGCACACAGCCTGCGCCATGGCATTGCAAGCCTTGCCCGCGCCAAACAGGTACACGTTCCTCTTTGTGCGCAAATCCCAGGTGCGCTCGCCCACAGTGAGAACATTGCCGTCGAAATGCATGATCTCGTGAATGCGCTTCCCCGCATCCACTTCCTGTAGCACTGCGTCCATCAGCTGAAGCACCTTTCCTCGCGCTTTGGTATCGCCCTTGCTGGCAAGTTTCTCATAGTTGCGGATCTTCGTAATGGCGTTCATTTCCCATCACCCACGAATCCTCATTATGTCGAACCCCGCAAGAGCCCTCACCCGCAAGACCGTCCTCAGTTCAGCAACAAGGGTCTTCACCCATTGCAGGTCGTCGCGCAACATCTTCTTTACGTGTGTGGTGATCAGTCTCGGTATGCAGCAAACGCAACACTCATATCGCGGCCCGCGACTGCACCCGGAACCGGAGTAGAATGCCCCGGCATCACGCCATCCGCAACAGCAGCGCGCTCGAACCGTGTTTACATCACCTCGCGCTCACGTGGAGTCCTCCTCAAAGTGTGCGCTTCCTACTACGACCGCCTGCTGCCGCGGACGGTGTTCCTGCGCTTCTCTGTGGCCAATTCGATCTGGTTAACCTGCGGTGATTCCTGCAGATACCTCCAAGACGAGGGTGAGCTGCTCCATAGAGGACACTGTTATCTCGGGAGAGGAGGACTCCACAAACGTCAACCTTGATCCGTTCACCCCTGGAATTCCTCATTGCCGTTATCACAGTCGCTGACCATCTCGCACCCCTCGAGAAGCCCATAGCCCCCTTGTGTCATGTCGCGCCTGCTATGCCCTCACTGCCCCGGCAGGACCCCGGTTCGGCCGGATGGCTCGCAGGCGGCGGGCGGTCCGCACGTGAGCGCCGCCGTCCCCTTCCACACCTTCAAGGCACATGGCTAGCCTCGCGGACCCCCGCTGACTCGAAACGCCGTGAGCTTGGCAGGACAAGTGCACCCGTATGGCGAAAGAGTGAATGGCTTTGTGTTGTCTCCGCGCCTCCGGCGTGATTTCTCCGCGCCCACGGTGTGAGGTTTCCGCGCCGGCGGCAGCTCCGGCCGTGGGATAGCCAATGGAGATTAGCGCCACTGGCGATGGGGCACGCTTTGTGTATCGGGCATGCTCTGCGCTCAGAAGATTGCACTCCCCCTTTCTGCGGTCCGACAGAGCGCAGGATGGCGGGACAATGTGAGCGCTCTGCGTAGTTGCTGGACAGAGTGTAACACATAGAGCCCATATTGTCAACTATATTTTACGCGAGACTTTTTGGCTTCCGTGTGGCCATGAACACAGGAGGTACTCCCGTAGAAGCGAGGCGATGCGGTTGAAGGAGATAGGAGGCAAGCTCCGCGAAATGCGAATCCAAAGAAACCTGAGCCTCCGAGAGGCGGCCGAGAAGGTCGGAATCAGCCACACTTATCTCAGCGCACTCGAAAAGGGGCATGACGCGCGCACCGGCAGGCCTGTGAATCCTTCAACAAAGACACTGGTGCGCATAGCAAACGGGTACGGAATACCCGTGGAGGATCTACTCAGACTGGCTAGCCACGAAGGGGTAGAGGAATCCGCTGACGTCGAGGCGGTTGCCCGGAGCCTGCAGACCCTTGAACCCGAGGACCGCGAGGTGATCCTTTACCTGATCAAGAGGCTACATGGCGGCTAAGGTGGCAGCGAGCGGATGGCTCCGGAGTCGCTCTCCCGCACGGCAGCCACGAGACGAGTACCGCGCTCACGCCCACCCCGCCTCCTCCAGCGGGCGCTCGAGGACGTCGGCAACGCGGTCGATCTCCTCGGCGGTGGGGAGGCGGTGGAGCGGGATGGAGATGCTCCTGCGCCCCGCGAGCTCGGTAAAGGGAGGGCCAGAGCCCCGCGCCCGAGGACACCCCAGGGCCTCAACAACCGGCTCATCCCGGCCCGCCTCTCAATGCTATCTGTATGCCATCGGTTGCCCTCGGGCGCGGCAGCGTCCGGTCCCATCCGCGTCCCACCCAGAAGGTTTTGTGCCGCCGAGAAGGTCTCGTCACACCCAAGAAGGTCGAGGCCTACCCCAGCAGGAGTGCGAATGGCACGAACGCCTAGATGTCGAACAAGGTGCTCACGTCTTTCGCGCCCCGCACGTCAGCAACCCGCCGGATGAGGCTTGCCGCTTGCTCGTGGGGCAAGGCAGTCTCTGCGAGCTCCACCGCCTTGCCGCACACGTCCCCCAGCGACGTGGGGTTCCCGGGACCCCTCCTCGGGAGCATGACTGATGAAGACAGCGTCGTGCCGTCGTCCATGGTGACCTCGACTTCAGCGCCCCGCTTCTTGGGGTACTCGGCGTCGAATTCGTCCCCGGCCTCGAGGGTCGTGTTGGAGACAAGCCTCTTCGCGTAGTCGTTGAGCCTTATCGCATCCGGACGGAAGTCGCGCAGCCCAAGACGCCCCTTCCGAAGCGCCACGGCGACGCAGTACGGGGAGCACCGCCTTGCTTCGCGCGGAGAGCGCGGGTACCTCCCACCCCCGCCCGCAACCTCGATGGCCGCCCCGTAGGTGCGAATTCTGACGGCCCGGACCCTGTCGGGGTCGAAGCCGGGCTCGGCCGCGATCTCCAGGGCGGCGTCCGCCTGGGCGTGCGAGTGCTTGCACGAGGGATAGGGCTTCATCGACACCTCGCAAATCCGGTATCTCTCGCCCAACCCGTCCGTGAGCGCTTCGAGGGCGGGCTCGGATGACGTCGCCTTCAGGAAGCCTTTCTCTCCCTCGAGGATCCGCACAGGCCCGCTGAACCCCCGCTTGGCCATGAGGGCCGCCAGGAGGCCGCCCGTCGCCGCCTTCGCCGCGTGCAGGGGCCTTGACATCGCGCCGTCCTCGCGAAACTGCCAGAGGCCCGAAGCCTGCGTGCCCGCGTTCCCCAGCGCCCAGGACATCTCGACGTCGTCCAGGCCGAGGACCTTGCCCGCGGCGG
>DUSX01000011.1 GCA_012842395.1 Bacillota bacterium | reverse complement strand
GCCCCTTCGTTCGTAGCCTTCGTAGCAGTCGTGTCTTGTGTTCATGGTTCGCCGACACAGTGTTGTTAATTGCCGCAGGCTCCTGCGGGGCCACGCAGAAAGCCTGCGGCAATTGGTCGCCGGGGTTCAGTCCTCACTCTGTTTCCGTGCTGCCCACCACGCCTACTATCTCCTCGATGCGTTCCACGCCCTGTCCCATGCAGCCTTGTAAGCCTTCGCGAAGTCGGCCGGTGTCTTGTAAGTTCCCATGTAGAGTTCCTGCACCATTCTGCCCGCGTCATCTCCGGAGAATCCGGCAGGTGCCTCGGTTGTAAACCCGATGTTCACACCATTCTTGAGCGCCTTGGCGACTTCGTCCTTGAGCGGTCCCCAGTTGGCGCTCACGTCAGTGAACGCGCACGGAGACTTCAGGAATTCGGAGTATGCCTTGAGGTTCTCTGGCCGGAAGAGATAGTCCAGGAATAGCTTCGCCTCTTCCTTGTGTTTGGCCTCGGCGGGAATGAGATACGCTGAGTCCTCGGCCGAGAGGACGACAGGCTTAGTCCCGTCCATAATCGGAGGATAGGGGGAGAAACCAATGTTACTCGCCATGCTCGGATTCTTCTCGAGAATGCCGGCAAGCGCCCACATCCCCTGGCTTATTACGGCGGCCTTCCCGGTAGCAAAGGCCTCGAGCTGGTTGTCATAGGTCGCTGTGAGGAAATCGCTGTTGAACAGCCCCTCCCTCTTCAGCTCGAGGATTCGGGCCGCAAAGGTCTCCATAACACCGCCAGGCGCGTCAAACGCAAGCTTCTCGGCATCGTTGTTCAAGAACGCGTTTCTCGACCCGGTGGTCCCGTACTTCTGCTTGATCACGCCGTGGGCCATGAACTCAATGAGGTGGCCCAGCATCCAGGAATCCTTGCCTCCGACGAACATCGGAACAACGCCTGGGCGCTTTTCCTTGATGGTCTTGAGGTTGCTCACAAATTGCTCCCAGGTCGTGGCTTCCTTGAGTCCGAGATCCGAGAAGATCTTCTTGTTGTAGAAGATGCCCGCCATGGTCATGTTGGTGGCCACCCTGTACTGTTTGCCTGACCTAAGGTCCGTGCACAGCTCCCTTATGGACGGCTGTATCCTGGACCACCACTGCGTCTCGTTGGAAAGATCGAGGTACTTGCCCTGGTCGGCAAACCCTTGGTCCCAGACGGTGACTATGTCTGGTATGTCACCGGACGCGAACTTCACCTTTATTACATTGCTCGCGTCCTTCTGGTATTCCTGCTCCACCTGGATATTCGGATGCTCCGCGTTGAATTTCCGGATGAGGTCGTTCATCCACTCGACCGTCTCGACTTTGCCGTTGAAGAACTTGACGACGACTTTCTTCTCCGCGCCCTGCACAGTAGTACCAACCACCAAAAGGGCTAGCACCACGCAAAGCGTTAAGAGCCTCTTGAACATACCGCCGCCTCCTCAATGCAAGTATCGGGATACTAGCCTTCCGCCTTTCAGCCAAAACCGTCGAGATGACAGCCTCTGCATATTCGCGCACATGAATCCTGCACCCCTTGGAGCCCATGGAGCCTCTGCGCATGTAACACCTGCGCCCCATAGGCCGGCCGATCGGGCGATTCCTCTGTATCACCTCCCTCTCGCTGATAACCCTCGTCCCGGTTCCATTGCACCATCGCGCCGTCGCACTACTGCATCGTCGCAAACTACGAACGCCCTGACTTTGAACGCCTTGACTTTGGCGTTCCGCAGGAAACCTAAGGCGTGGATGATATCCTGCCGCCGGAATTGGGCGCTCGGACGCCCTCGCGCCCGGGCCATGGCTCCGAGGCGGGAGCGGCTGCGAGCTCCTGATGCAGCACAAGATACATGGCATGAGACCATAGAAGCGGAGTGGCCACCGGGCCCCAGCGCTTCTGCCATTTGGGCAAGTACTCTGGGGCGTTTACGTGGGTGCTGACCTGCTCAGGCAGCTCGCCCGATGGGCTTGCGCAGCTCTCCACCCATTCGAGAAGCGGCAGCGCCGCCTCCGGTCTTCCCGCCCGGCAATAATACCAGCCAAGCCAGGAAGTCAGGAGCGGCCACTCGCCTCCCCCATAGTAAGTATCTTCAGGATACCTGTGAACTCCTTGATGGTGAAGCTTTCTCTCGATTTCCTGCACCGTCGAAACCATCAGGGGGTTCTGGGGCTCCACAACCGCGAACGGCACCGCAAGCCAGATCAGACTGGCGTCTACGCCACCGTGCCCTACGGACTTCACAAACCTCCCGCCCGACGTGCCATGCGTCAATACGAAGCTCCGAATTCGCCCTGCAAGCGCAGAAACATCGTCTCTCCGCAGGTAGCGGTTGATTGCTGTAAGACCTCCGTAGAGGCAGGCAAGCGTCGCAGGATGGACCCGGTCACCAAACTCTTCCCAGCAGTCGTAGTTGGGCAGCTGCCACACGAGTGAGAGATACCTTACAGTAAGGTCAACCGCGGCGCTCATCTCTGAAATGAAACCAGGTTCACCGGTCATCCCGACGTGCTCGCAAAGGCCCCAGAGCCACGTGCCGTAGCCATCCAGTTGGAAATTGGGCCAGCTGTCGTCCTCTGGTCGACCGTCAAGTCTATAGCGAGTGGGCAACATCTGAGAGGGACCGGGGTCGAGTCCCTCTGAAAGGGCGCTGGCTATGCGCTCAAGGCGGCCCACCTGGCTCTCAAGGGTCGAGGCGACCCAGCGGTAGAACTTGCGGGCAGAGCGGTGCTCACCAACGCGGTCCATGGCGTATGCTATGAACGCCCCGTCGCGGAGCCAACAGAACCTGTATGTCTCGAAGTTCGGACAGGCCACATAGGCCCCGGTATCCGATTGAAAGCGGCGGATGATGTCGATGCTGGCTGAGCGCAAGTCAGTCACGGCGGCGTTGCCTACCTTTCCGAGCAGCTAAGCCCAGTCCTCCCAAGCTCTGAGTGCGCGAAATGCGTGTTGCATGTACGGTTGCCAGGTGGTTGATCGGTTCACCATCACTTGCATTATATAATGGAGAGCCAGCGCGGGTCAAGAGATTCCAAACGAAGAACGCAACAGGTTGCCGAGCAGGTTGTTCGGGCGCAGGCGAGGTACTCATCGCAGGCCGGCTGTATGATGGTAATGGGGATGTCTTGGTTGACACGGTTGACGGCGACAGGCGCGTGGGGTACAATCGGGTTGATAGATTGCTGAACGAGCGATGTTTTGATTTGAGAGCCCCGCTTTGAGAGCCCCTTGTCATCCAGGAGATGGTGTAATGGCCGCGACCATTCGCGACGTAGCTAGAAAGGCCGGCGTGTCTCATACCACGGTGTCGAACGTCATTAACAACGTGCCAAAGGTCAGTCAAGAGACTCGCCAGCGCGTTCTAGAAGCCATGAAAGAGCTCAACTATGAGCCAAGCATCGCGGCAAGAAGCCTCGGGGGTAGACGGTCTTATCTTGTGGGATATATGGTGCCCGCCATCACCAACGAGTTCTTCATGAACGTCGCGCGGGGCGCGGAACGAGTGCTTTACCGCGAGGATACGAGCCTGTTCCTGTGCGATACAGGGCTTGCCGCAAGCCGCGAGG
>DUSX01000010.1 GCA_012842395.1 Bacillota bacterium | reverse complement strand
CCCCCCCCCCCCCCCCGGACAGAATCGGGAGGTCCCCTGTTTGCCTGCCTTGCTTTCCAATAGATCAACTCGCGTTTCCGTTGCCACGCGCAGTCCTCGGCAAAACGCGTTCACTTTGTTGTCTCCCAAGGGAGGGCACTCCCCGCCGTGGCGCTCGTACCACCGGTGCTCTCATTAAGTTCCCGAAAGCGCTCCCGGTGCCCTATTGTTCCGGTCAGCGGCACGGCCCGCGACCTCCACGCTTGTGTACCCTGTTCAGAGCTAAAGCAGTCGTTCAAAGGCTTGGGTGGGACTTGATCCTTGGGGCTCCATGCCATAGTCGTCCCAGTTGTTCCTTCACTTCGCTGACCCAGGGGCTCGCGTTTCTTGCCGCAGCCCTTATCACGAAAACACCCGACAAGGATTCCCGGAGCCCCTCGTATGCCTTGCAACTCTCGTGTAGCACACGTGTAGCACATACGCAGGTGGGGGAAGAGCGAGATGCTGGACCGACTTATCGCCGAACTATCCTCGCACAGGCCGCTGGACGCGTCCCGTCAGAGAGCGCTTCTCCTCGCGGCGGCCGCCCTCGTGGAGATGCGCGACCCTGTGACCGCGGGGCACTCCGCAAGGGTAGGCAACCTCAGCGCCATCATCGCCCGCGAGCTCGGGCTGATTCCTGATATCCAGAGCGCCCTACGACTGGCGGGGCTGGTCCACGACATCGGCAAGATAGGCGTGCCGAAGGCTTACCTCGTGAAGGCAGGCAAGCTCACCGAGGAGGAGATGGCAGAGGTCCGTAAGCACGCGGGCCTGAGCTATGAGATCGTGTCGGAAGTGCCCGGCCTCGTCCATATAGCGCAGATCGTGCTTCATCATCATGAGCGTCTGGACGGGCGGGGATATCCCACGGGGCTCACCGGAGAAGAGGTCCCGCTCGGGTCCCGCATCCTGTGCGTCGCAGATAGCTTCGACGCCATGGTCACCGACCGGGCCTACAGGTCGCCGCTCCCGCTGCGCGCCGCCATCGCCGAACTCGAGCGGTGCGCCGGCACGCAGTTCGATCCCGCGGTGGTTGAGGCTCTCAAGGCGTACCTCCTCCGCACCGACCTGCAGTTCCCGTAACACGCAAGATGGTTATTGTCGAACGACATACAAGACATGTAACATGCAAGGCGACCGGATGGGCGCAGCAGACGATACACTCGTCGGCGTAAGCCACGCGCAATAGAAAAGAGAGTTGGTTAGGAGGCATCTGAAGTGAAGTGGTTCCTGAACGTACGCATGAGGTCTAAGATCATCGCCCTGGTAGTGGTTCTTCTCGGAGTCGCCGTCTGGATCGGAACGTTCGCCCTTACAAGGTTGGAGGCAGTCAAAGCCGACGCCACCTCTCTTGCCACCAACTGGCTGCCGAAGACCAAGTACCTTGGAGACCTCAAGGGGCATGCGTCCGATCTGAGGCGGCGTGTGCTCCAGCACGCCATAAGCACCACAGAGGCAGAGTTCAAGGAATACGAAGAGAAGATTCAGAGCGACCGGAGCGAGTTCGAGGCCGACTACGAGCGCCTGGGGTCCATGCTTGTTACGGACGAGGGCAAACAGCAGTACGCCACCATAGGGCAGGACTGGAAGGACTTCGCGGCCGTTGTGGACGAGGCCACGTCCCTCGCAAGGCAGATGCGAAACGACGAGGCCATTTCCCTGCTCCGCGGGCGCGGCTCCGAAATCGGGGATCGGCTGGCTGCCTCGGTTGATCAGATCATCGCCATAATCGACAGGCAGGCGACAGGGGTTGTGTCGGAAACCGAGGCTACAGCGACTGCTGCCACCCGTAGCATTATCGTTACCATAGCAGTCTCCAGCATCCTGAGCCTCCTGCTCGGACTGCTGCTAGCCAAGACCATCGCCGATCCGGTCCAGAAGCTTGTCAGGGTAGCCAACAAGGCGGCCCAGGGCGACCTCTCCGAGGAGCTCCAGGCTCACTCCACGGATGAGATCGGCATCCTGACGAGGGCATTCGCAGCCATGCTGGGAAGCTTGAGGTCCCTCATCGGGGAGGTCACGGCCTCCGCCCAAGCCGTGGCAGCCACCAGCGAGGAGCTGTCAGCCTCAGCGGAAGAGTCGGCCAAGGCGGTACAGCAAATATCCGATACCGTCCAGCAGGTGGCCGCCGGGACGCAAGACCAAAGCTCCAGGACAAGCGATGTGGCAACATCGGTGGGCCAGGTCGACCAGGCGATAATACAAGTAGCCAAGGGCGCGGAGTCGCAGGTGAAGAGCGTCCATGAAGCTTCTACCGTGGTTAGTGATATGAAGAAATCCCTCAGCGAGACGATGCAGGCTCTCGAGACCGTGGGGGAGTCGTCGCAGCGAAGCGCGGAGTCAGCCGCTCGGGGAGGGGAGTCGGTCCGGAACGTCATTGCCAGCATGGAGCGCATAGCCAGCACGACGCGCACGGTTGCTGAGCGCATTGGTGAGCTGGACAAGCACTCCCAGGAAATCGGGCGCATACTCGAGGTCATCGACGACATCGCGGAGCAGACCAACCTGCTCGCCTTGAACGCCGCCATCGAGGCGGCGCGAGCGGGCGAGCACGGGCGCGGGTTCGCCGTGGTGGCGGATGAGGTACGCAAGCTAGCGGAGCGCTCATCAAGTGAGACGAAAGCCATTGCGGAGCTGGTCGGCCGGGTGAGGCAGGCAACGGAGAAGGCTGTGAGCGCCATCGATTCAGGCCTCAAGGAAGTCGAGGCCGGAAGCGCGCTTTCAGAGGAGGCCGGGAAGGCCCTCGCGCAGATCTCATCCAACGCCGAAGAGGGCGGATCGCTCATCGCAAGGCTCATCGAGTCGGCGCGGGCCCTTGCCGAAGCGAGCTCCAGAGTGGAAAAGGCCATAGACGACATAGTGAGCGTGGCGGAAGAGAATACCGCCGCCACTGAAGAGATGGCCGCGAGCGCCGAGGAGGTCAAGAAGGCGGTGGACGCCATCGCGTCGGTATCCGAGGAAACGGCGGCATCGGTCGAAGAGGTCTCGGCGTCGGCAGAGCAAGTGAGCGCGTCAATCCAGGAGATGGCAGCATCAGCCCAGTCCCTGGCCGATATGGCTCAGAAGCTGCGCGACGCGGTGAGCAGGTTCAAGGTGTGACTGTGACCAAGAACAGAAAGGGGACAGCGAATTGCTAGGTACATCCGAAGTTCAGTCGCACACATCACCAGTCGGGCCCAAACCGCCCGGGACCGCCCCGCCCGGCAAGCCGGGAGCGGCCTCGGGCCAAACCGACGAGATCCAGTCGGAACAGACCGGCGAGATCCAGCTGGTCACGTTCAAGCTGGGCAGCGGGGAATACGGCATCGACATAATGCAAGTCCAGGAGATAATCAGGATGCCGGAGATAGTGCGCGTGCCGAAGGCGCCAGAATTCGTCGAAGGGGTCATCAACCTCCGGGAACAGGTTGTGCCCGTCATAGACCTCGCAAAACGTTTCGGGACGGCCGCGGTGTCGGGGATCGCCGCGCCACACGAAGCCTCTGGAACGTCTGGTGTGTCAGGCGCGGGTGTAGTGTCCGGGGCACCCGGGTCATCTGTGGCATCCGGGACGCCTGCCACATCTGGAACATCTGGCACATCTGTGGCTGGCAAGAGGACCGACTCCAGCCGCATCGTGGTTACCAACGTCGAAAACTGCCCGGCGGTGGGCCTCATCGTGGACGCCGTTTGCGAGGTCATCCGCATCCCGACCGATGCCATAGAGCCGCTGCCGGACATCGTCGCCGATGCAAGGTCCGACTTTCTGCGAGGCATTGGGCGGGTCGACGGCAGGCTCATCATCCTGGTGGACCTCGGCAAAATGCTGTCCGAGGAGGAAACCGCACAGCTCGAAGCCCGGCTGGAAGGGGATCCCGCAGCCTCCTCAGGAGCCGTCGGGTGACCCGCTTGGCCGGCCCAGGGCTTCCTTGACCCCCTGGGCATACCAGTAGTAGACCATAATTTGCAGCGCGACGGCCACCAGAGTGCGATGGCCGCCGCGCTGCAGTCGATCCAGCAGGCGGGCGGCGCCCGGACGGTCAGGCCAACCGCCGGCTGCAAGAACCGAGACCAGCCAGAAAAACGGCGGGATGATCATCGTGGTCATGCGCACGCTGAAGGTTGGATGCTTCCTGAGGTACACGACGGCCATGTGGCCGCGCTCGATCTCGCGGCGCCGGATGGCCGGGAGGTTCTCGACACGAAATTCGTGTTTGAGATGGTAGCCCCCGGGCGCCTCGGACCGCACAACGCGCAGCCCGAGCTTCTTCAGCCTCTTGCCGAGTTCCAGGTCTTCCCAGCCGTATTCGGTGAAGTCCTCGTCGAAGAGACCGGCCTCGATAAGCCACCGGCGCGCGATTGAGACATTGCCGCTGGCGAAAAATGCCATGGAGATGTCCGAGATCTTGCGAGGTTCGGCTGTGGGGTTCTCCAGGTTCGTCGTGTAGATGACCCGCCCATGCACTATGACCTTGCTGCTGTCCAGGATGGCGGCCAAATCATCGCCATCGTGGCCGGCTCTCGTCCACGTCACACCTTGCAGGCTCAGCACACCAGGCATACCCCGCGCGCCCGGGCCCTCCTCCGACCGCCAGCCTTTCCGTTTCCGAAGGGCCTCACTGACGTGCGCCATGACGTGGGCCTTCAGGAAGTCTGCGCGTGTCACGATGTCACTGTCCAGGAAGATGAGCAGGACACCCCTGGCGATTCTAATGCCCTCGTTCCTGGCCGCGGCCGCGCTGGTATGGGCGCGGTAGCGGTACACGAGTGGGCAGCGAGCCGGGCCGACGGCCTCATGGACCTCGCCGCCGACTGCGCTGGCCTCCGGAGCCCGTCCGTGCCACTGCCGGACGAGATAGTCTACCATATCCCGCGTCCCGTCGGTGGAACCATCGTCGATCACGACGATCTCGTAACGATCAGCAGGAAACGTCTGGTCAAGAAGCGCACGCAGGCATTTCTCCAGGATCGCCTTCCGGTTGTAAGTCGGGACTATTACGCTCACTACCGGGCCCCAACTGCCATTATGGTTGCGGCCATGGTGCCGGCCCCGCCCCTGGTCCTGGCCCTGATTACGAACTTGCGCTCGGCCCTGGCCCTGGTTCCCGCTCTGATCCTGGCTTTCGCCCCGGCCTTGATTTGGGTTTTGACCACGGTTCTGCCTTGCCATACGTCCCTTTCCTCCGACCCATCCTCCCTGCGCCGCCCACTCACTGCGCCGCTGGAGCATCGCAGCCTCAGGCACAGGCGCTTTGCCGCCTGGTCACGCCGCCCGTGCCGGCAGCGGCGCCAGGCGCGCCAGGCTGGAGCGGGAGTCCCCCCTTTCAGGAGCGTGAGCGCGCTCCTTCGCATTCCCGAACTCGAGCCGGCACGTGCTCGCCAAAGTACGTGAGAACGCCGTAAACGATGAAGAAGAGAGGAAGCATGTTCCCCGAGTATATAGTGAGGTCGAACTGGAGATGCGCAAGGAGCGTAGCGAACGCGGCCAAGGCGACCCCGGACGCGCCGCGAACGTGTCCCATGGCCTCTCCATCGGCCTGTTCCGCGGCTGTCCCGGAGGCCTGTTCCGTGGCCCCTTCGGGGGCGGGAGGCAGCGAGCAAGCCCATCGGATCCGAAGAACCCGTCGGGCCCGAAAAAGCCCACAGGCCCTCGCGCCGTTCGCGATGCCAAGGCAAATTACGCCGAGAAACAAAGCAAGCCCAGGTATCCCGGTCGACGCGCCGAACTCCATGAGGATGTTGTGCGCTGTGGACATCACCTCGTGGCTGCGCTCTTCGGGATGCGGATAGCTTAAGTACACCTCATGGAAGTTATTTACTCCAACCCCCAGGATCGGATGGTCTCTCAGCATGTGGATGGCTGTGCGCCAGATCTCAAAGCGATCGCTGTTGGCGGACGGCCTCACTATGCTCGCGTATCGTGCCAAGAGGGGCGGGTACACAGCGGCGCACGTGACAAAGACAGCAAAGAGACCTAGAAGGGCAAGGACAAGCGTCTTCCCTGAGCGACGGGAGCGCAGACTGACCACGAGAAGGACCGTCAGGCCCACACCGAGTGCCACCAGGCCCCCCCGCGATTGTGTTGCCCCCAATGCCGCTCCCATTACGGCGACCATAATGATGAGTGCTATCTTCTCCCAGCGCCTCGCAAAGCCTATGCACCCCAGTGCTACGACTATCGCAACGGCGAACACGGTCCCCGCCAGATTGCAGCCACCGAATGGTAGCTCCGCGCGTGGCAATCCCCCGCGCCCCGACAAGTAGAGACCGAATACGGTCAGTCCATATACGGCACCGAAGGTGCTGGACACAAGAAAGCTCCGCATCAGGCGTCGGCCCAGCCCAGTACGGTCTGTCATCACCCTATTCACCGCTCCGAGCGTCACCCAGACACTCAGGACCATCCCCACTGTGCCACCCCAGGCGTCGAAGCGGCTGACGGCCGATACGCCCGACACCATCATCCACGCACCCAGTGCAAGGAGGACGATGGTGGAGCGCGTGGCACGGACGGCTCGCGCGTTGGGATCGACGGCAAGTCGGTACAGTTGGTAGGCAAGGAGCACGAGCTGTGCGCTGAGGCTGTGACCGAGACCCAGCCCTATGGCGCCGGCGTAAAAGGCCATCCGTTCGATCCTCGAAATCCCGGACCGCGACGCTGCCGCCTCGTGTCCCTTCAAGGAACGCGGCCCCCGGAGAATCATATTCCCGTCTGCTAACGCGACGATATCGGTCTCTGACAACTCAGAGGTCCCTCTTTCCCCGCGGCACAGTATCCCCTCTGTTCCGATACCCACGGCCCACGGCCGTCCGAAGGCTTCACGTGATCCTGGGCCGTCCTGACGTTCTGACGACGTGGCAACCCCCTCGCTCCCCCTGCAAGCCCCTCGGCTTGAGTGCCCCCCAGCGCCCTCTCGTGGCAGCAGGGTCGTCCGCAAGCGAAACGAAAGCTCACGCGGTCCGGAGGCCGGTAATTCACGCGCACAAAACTGTTGCCATGGACGTCTATACTTGTAATTGTATTCTAGCTGGAAGACAGGAATCCTTCCGCTCAGGCGTCGCTGCCCAGGCGGCCGTCCAATACAGCGTGAGTCTCCGCGGTCCACTCTATTGTTTTGCGGAGGCGAAAGTCACTGGTGCGTGGGCGCGAGTGCCGGTGGCCGACGGCACCGCTGATGTCCCGGCCCTGGCCATCCACGGGCTGCTGGGCGTGGGGTATCGGTGGTAAACCTGGGAGGGAGGCGGGCCAGTTGCCCCCGCGGGACATGCCTCCATCTCCCAAATAGCAGGAGGTGGGGATCCCCGGTCGCCCAGTGGCGAAATCACTGATAGAATTTGGCCGTCTCGCATTCGTGGTGCTCACCTTCAACGCTCGCGATCTGCTACGCAGCTGCCTTGCCAGCGTCTTTGAGGAATGCGCATTGCTGGCAAACTCCATTCCGAAAACCTCGGTCCCCCAAAGGGCTTCAACATCGGGATCGCGAAGGCTTTGGACGCGGGGTCGCCGGCGTACTGAGGTCTCTATCGGATGTGGACTTACAAATCGGCCAATGCCTGCATCGGATGCGGGTTTCATAGTCGGTGTGAACGCGCATTGCATGCGGATTCCAGAGCGCCTCGAAATGCACACGCAGTGCAGGTTCTCATGGCTGTGAGTTCGTCATCGGATGCTGTTCCCGGGCGAGACAGTTGCGATAGGAAGCATGTCCCTGTCACACCGGTCGACTGCGAAGCAGATCTGATGATCCCGGCCGATAATCATGCCCGCCGACAATGATCCCGGCCGCTCCCCGCCGATGTGCGCCGATAACGGTCCCTGCCGATCCCCACGGATCGGATTCCCGCCCAAAACGATCCCTGCCGTTCCCAGGCCGACAGCCTTCCGTCGGCAAAGCCGATTATCGCGATTTCGTATCGGAGAGAGCTGAAATCAGTTATGGGGATCTGAACGCGCAGCCTTCAGCCAGCCGCCAGCCGGGGGCTGAGGCTGAACCGCGGCCCCTGCCCCTCTAGCCAGCCGATAATGAGCTTTCAGTCAACCTCCAGTCGGCCTTCAGCCGGCCCTCAG
This sequence comes from Bacillota bacterium, assembly GCA_012842395.1. Taxonomy (NCBI): domain Bacteria; kingdom Bacillati; phylum Bacillota; species Bacillota bacterium. Next base: position 61,553 of record DUSX01000010.1, on the reverse strand, counting down.
CCAGCCTTCAGTCAGCTCTCAGCCATCCTTCAACCAGCCTTCGGCCATCTCTTAGCTTTTTGACTGATGAGCTATCGCAGCGGGTTGCATCCAACAGCCTGACACAGATCCCAGAGGGTTTGCCCGAAACCATGTCATGATACAAACCAACTGCTTCAGTGGCACTGTAGCCTGCGGCAGGAAATCCCTTTTCTGTATAGAATTATACGGTATGGATATCAGCGTCCCTAGAGAGTTGCTAGACGAAAATGCCTTGTGCTTGGCTGCCAAAATGCTGTATATCGCCATAATCGCGGATAACCGCGGCCAACACGCAGTGTCTTTCCAGGAGCTTGCGCGGATGACCGGGATTCGAGACAGGCGCACGATTGTGCGATGCTTGAAAGCGCTCCAGGAGACAGGCTGGATGCAGGTCAGCCCGACCGGCTCTCGACCTGGAACTGGCTCGACGAATGATCCGCACGGCGGATTCGACGGGACGGGGCCTAACCGGGACGACTGGCGACGGCTCAGAAAGATTGTCCTAACTCCCCGTAACCCGGTCATGGAACTTAGGATACGGAAAGCTGAGGAGTTCAACAGTCGCCTGAGGACTGCACCCCATGTGGGTGAATTCCTCATGAAGGGGTGGCTAGACCTGCTCGTGGACGACACCGATTATGTTGACAACTTCAGGCCCGATTTCCTCAGGAACCCGGTTACCGGAGAAAACCTCGAATACGATCGGTATTACAGGCGCGGCGTGGCATTCGAGTTCAACGGCCCACAGCATTATGGCCCGACTCGCCGATATCCGGACAGGGACCGTGCAAGGGATCTTCGGGTACGTGACCTAATAAAGAAGGCTCTCAGCCTCGAAAACGGCGTTGAATTGCTGATTATACGCCCAGGGGACCTCTCCATGAGCAGGCTCACTGCGAAAATCGGAAATCGGCTGCCTCTGAGACTCGTGGACTTTTCTGATCCCCTCAGAACGGCACTGGACAAGGCTTCCAGCGTCTATACCCGAAGGGTGAGCAGGTCGGTGGCACAGGAATAGCAGGATGCCCCGCATCAGGCGGACCACAGAAGGAAACCGAGAGTGACCTCAGACCGAACGTAGCACTCCCTTTTACACACTCTGGAAGGTCTTTTCCGCAAGAAACCTGCCCTCGGCCACATGTTGCAACGCGTGACGCGCGCCAATCGCAATCATCGTATGCCTTTCGCGGTGTTCTGAACCGAAGTATCAGCCGCACGTGGAACGTAGACTGCAACGATACTACCCCGAGAACCGGCGGTGGTTGCCGTTTTCATCCTTTCGCTGCTGGTGCCAGCCGTGGGCCGGCATGGAGAACTGCCTTGAAAACAGCCGGATGGCCGCCGTTTTCATCCCCTCGCTGGCGCCAGACGCAGGCTGGCATGGACGACTACTTTGAAAACGGCAGTCCGATGGCGTTTTCATCCTCTCGACAGCGTCGATAGCGGCGGCAGCTTGCCGCCATGGACGACTACCAGGTGATCTCGAATAGGCGGCTGCGGCCCATCACCTGGTTTGCGGACCAGATGCCGATGGCGGCGCCGACCAGCGTGTCGCTGGGCCAGTGGGCGTGCTCGTACACCCGCGAGATGGCGACAAGGGTCGCGCCCGCATAGAAAAACACCCGATACTTCGGATATTGCCTCGCGAGGACCGTGGCAAGGGCGAACGCGGCCGCGCTATGGCCGGACGGCATGGAATTGTACCCCTCGCGAATGCACGGACCTGCGAACGAATACGGGCCCTGCCCGAGCCCCGGACGGGCGCGCCCGAAGGCCGCCTTCAGAATCGCGCAGCTCAAGCCGGAGTAAACCACGGCGTTTGCCGCAAGATACCCGGTCTCCGGATCGCCAAGCGCCACGAGACCCGATATCCCGAGGGTTGCAACGCCCGTCCCGAGATCTGTGATGACGTCCCCCAAGCGGTCCATCCGGGGGTCCCTCGCGCCGGAGTTGATCCGATCATATAGGTCTCGGTCCACGAGCATGACGGCGCCGCCCGCTAGTGCTAGCAACGATGCCTTACCGGGATCGATCTCGACGCGACCCCCGTAAATCCTGCACAGGTCTTCCCGGAGCGCGTTTGTAGGACCGGCAGGGCAGGCGGCACCGGCACCGAACCCGTCCACCAGGTTCGTGCTGCGGCTCCCGACGGGAGTCCCACGTGGGCCGTCGTCTATAGCGATAACACAAACCTCGAATGGAATACGCTCGGAAGTAACCTGAACGTATTCCGCTCCGGATGGCGACGGCGGTCCCCCCGCAACTGCGGACTCGCTCAAGCGCCCGGTAGGAGCCACCACGGTCGGCACCGCCCGTTCCGGTCCGGGCACCGGAGCCGCTGGCACAGGTCCAGAGATCCGTAGCTCGGGAGCCCAGGACTCCCCCCCAGGGGCTGGGAGGTCCGACCCGGAGACCAAAACGTACTGGGACGAGTGTGCGGGTGAACGCCCGAATGAATCCGGGGCAGGGGCCGGGCAAGCCAGGGCCGACGGGGTACCAAGCGCCAGTGTCGCCACTGCGGTCGCCACGGCCACAGCGATCATCATGACGACCTGTGCGCCTCCGGGGATGCGGCAAGGCCTGTAGTGAACCTGCATGGTGCCACCTCCAGAGCCTCCTGAGCTTCCGCTGCCTGATGTTGACCTAGAGAATGAGCGTCTCAAGCAGACAATGCACTTCTTAACAAGAGAAGAGTATCCGACGCCGGTAAAGATCCGGTGATGACGGGGCAGGCTGCTGGCCGCTGCTTGCTGGCACGGCCGATCACCCAGAACAACGAATGCCTCGCCTCGGGCCATCATTCGCCGACCCCGACGTTAGCCAGCCTGGTATGACCAGCGGTGGCGAATGACGGCCCCGCCGCGCCCCTCACCGTCGCACCGTCGACCTTCGGGGACCGCTTCGCCCACCCGCTGCGCCGTGGCGGGCGCCGCCTAGCCAGCATACCCGCGCGGGTGATGACGGTGCCACTCCCAGGCGGTGGCGATGATCTCCTCTAGGTCGCCGTAGCGTGGCTTCCAGCCGAGCTCGCGCGTTATCCGGTCCGAGCTCGCGACGAGCGCGGCAGGATCCCCCGGGCGACGCGGCGCGTCTACCACAGGAATGTCACGTCCCGTGACGCGGCGCGCGGTCTCGATCACCTGCCGCACCGTATACCCCTTGCCGTTGCCGAGGTTGTATGCCCGCGAGCCGCACCCGGCCACCAGTGCCTCGGCGGCGAGCACGTGCGCGGACGCGAGGTCGCACACGTGGATGTAGTCGCGGACGCAGGTCCCGTCTGCGGTATCGTAGTCGGTGCCGAACACCTCCAGGCGGGGGCGAAGGCCCAGGGCGGTCATGAGTACGAGGGGGATGAGCTGCGTCTCCGGGTCGTGGTCCTCGCCGATGTCTCCTGCAGGGTCGGCCCCAGCGGCGTTGAAGTACCGGAGCGCAATATACTTTATGCCATACGCCCGGTCGTAGGCCGCGAGCACTCGTTCGAACATGAGCTTGGTCTCGCCGTACACGTTCGTCGGGCGGCAGTCGGCGTCCTCATCGATGGGAACGCGGTCCGGGTTCCCATAGACAGCCGCCGAGGACGAAAACACGATGCGGCCCACGCCCGCCGTCCGCATCGCCTCCAGCAGGACGAGGCCTTTAGCCACGTTGTTGTGGTAGTATTTCGCGGGGTCCCGCATGGACTCGGCCACCGAGGTATAAGCCGCGAAATGCATCACCACGTCGAACCTCTCCGAACAAAGCACCCGGGCCAACGCTGCCGCATCGCCCGTATCGCCGACCACGAGCGGGCAGCCGCACGCCGCCACGGCCTCGCGGTGGCCTTTCTCCAAGCTGTCGTACACCACCACCCCGTGTCCCGCCCGGACAAGCTCGCGGACCACGTGGCTTCCGATGTATCCGGCTCCTCCCACCACTAGCACGTTCACGGGCAATAGCTCCTTCCTCGCTTACCTTTTGAACTGGATCTCTAGCCCGAACCGCGCAAGCGCCCCGTCCCAGGTCGCGCTGATATCATAACAATGATGGTGGTTCGTCAGCGAGAGGTCGACGTTATTGACGGCGTTCCCATCGATGTCGTACGTTGCGCGGGTCCCGAGGCTCCACGACTCGTTGACCCGGACGGTCACGTCCGCCGTCACCTGGTTGAGCGCGGAGACCGCGTCGAAAGCGAACGGGCTTGCGCCCGACACCGCCCGGCGCGTGTATTCGAGCCCGGCAACGACCCGTGGGCTCTCCGCCCCGAACGCCTCGAGGCGGCCGAAGCTCCCGTCGAGTCTCGCCGTAGCAGTGAGCGACGCGAGGCCGTCGCCAGTGCCGTACCACGCACGCCTTATAGATGCGCCCAAACCTGCCGTGAGGCTGACGCCGGCACCGGAGACGAGCTTGAGAGGACCCGAGGACACGGATACCGCCGCGTACGAACGGGTGGACTCAATCCCGCCTGCGGGTTCCTCGAACCGCCCGATGCCTCCGCTGAGCGTCACGCGCATGGCGGGACCTCCGAAGGGGCTGAGCGTGGCGTCCACGGCGGGCAAGGCATAAACCGCCCCCGTGCTCGGAAGGTCCTTTCGGGCAACAGCATTGAGCGCAAGCGGCCCTAGCTTTGCGGCGGCCGTGACCCCGCCCTGCAGCCCGGCGTCGTAGGCCGTGCCGGAACGGTAGCTAGCGTCAGCCGCCACGGAGATGGCCGATTCATCCGCTTGAGCCGTCGGCCCGGTCAGGTCCAGCGAGCAACGAAAAGACCCGTACGGCCCTTCCCACGAGCGCAGTCCCGCTGTAACGCTCGCGCCCGCGCCCGGCCACAAGCTGGCGTCAGCGCGCGCCTCCAATTGAAGGCCTCCCGGCCGCGTCACGTAAGCCGCGTCGTACCGTATGGTGAGGTCCTCTCGCGAGCGGTCCAGGTATGAAACGCCTGCCACAAACCCGTTCTCGGCGTCGTATCCCAACCTCGGGACTGGGTAGCCTTCTCCCTCGACCCACCCGACCCTCTCCCCGCGGAGCGGGATGGTAAGCCTCGGCAGAACCAGCACTGGCACGTGCTCCAGCCACAAGACCGGCCACTCGGCCACAACGCGTTGGTCAGGATATATCACAAGCCGTTTCGTCGTCACCCGGTAGCACGGGTCTTCCAGGTCGCACCCGGTTGCGTACGCGTCGGACAGCGTGAGCCTGTCGGGAGCCACGTCCATCTCCTTCCCCCGCACGTTGACTCCTGGAACGGAGCCGTCCGGGTCGAGCACCCGCCCAGCGGCGGCCTTCATATCGTATGAGAACAAGCTGCAGCGCGTCACGGAAGAGCCCCGTCGGATTACGACGTTGCCGCGCGCCAAGAGCGCCCCGGCCCCGACGTCCACCCGAACATAGTCGCAGGACACGATGAGGTCGCCCTGGCTTGCATGCACATTGCCACGGGCCTCGATGATGGTCCCCTCAGCGCCGTAGTGATACTCCGTTGAGTCAGCCTCGATCACCACCGGTTCTTCGCTGGCACCGGAGTCGACCGCGGCAACCGGGACGTCGTCCGCCCGGCCCGACGCGCGCGCCTCCTCGGACCAGGCCGGCACGAGCACGAGCATGACGGCGGCCAGGAGGACCGCCGCGAAGGCGGCCCCAGACCGCCCCGAGTACCGTGGCGTAATCCCCCGTCTCTCTTCTTGGCGGCGCTCGGCTTGCCCGTGCCTGCACGACGGCACGCCTGGAGCCCAGCTGTCTCGGACGCCAGATCCGAGGAAGGCACGGCGCAGGCACGCCGTCCCGCAGGGGCGAGGGCGGCACCCTTGGACAGAACCTAGGCGCTGAAAAGCAATGCGAACTCGGAGCAATCCGCCTATTAGTCCGCCGCGCGCGAAAATACGGGTAACACGGGCCGTAACGCGGGTCGTGTATACGCTTACCATGTTCCTGGTCGCAATTCCCATTCTATTTCAGAAAAAGGCCCCTCGAACGGTCTCGGGGGCCTTGCTCAGATTTGAGATTGAAACGGGCACGAGCTGATAAACGTTCGACCGCCGGTCCGTGCCCGCACATCCTACTTGCTCGGCTTTATCTGGACAGCCGGGGTTTCCTTCGTAAGCTCCACAACAGTGTCGACTGGGAGCGTCATGCCCAGGACCTTGGTATCAGCGCCGACAGCCACGTACAACTCGGTGCCGTCTGGGATGTTGACATCTTTGCCCTGAACGAAGAAGGCGCCGAGGGCTCCGACGGGCCCGAACACTATAAACCCTGCCAAGCCTGCGCCGATGGCGAGCTGCATCGACTCGTTCAACTGCTGAGTGCCTTCGTCAAAGGCGAGCGGCACCGCCGTCCCGTCGAGGGTCCGGACATCTTTCAGTTCCAGGGTGATCTTGCCGTCTCGGCCGAGCCGCCCGGCTGGCGTGACCTCTGTCACCACCCCGTAGCCACGCGTGCCCTTCGGGATCACGAGCTCGTTGCCGACCACCACGTCGCGCGCTACCTCGATGTCGACCTTCTGCCCTTTCTGAGTGACGCTCGAGTCCAGTTTCCCGATGAGCTTGATCCTGACAGGCTGCCCCTTGGGGAGGGTGGTGTCCTTCGCCTTGAGCGTGCCCTCAGGCAAGCACAGCGCCGCAAGGTTATCAGCGCGCGTCACGATGGAGCCCTGACTCGGCGCGCCCAAGATCATGGTTTCAAGTCGTTCCAGCTTGGTGGCGGCCGGTTCCGACGTCACGCGTCTTTGCACGAACCATTCAACTGCGCCAAGCTTGTACCCCACCGAGGGCCCGACGCCCGGCCCGCCTCCCGCGACCAGCCGCAGCCTGGAGATCCGGTCCATCACCGACCCGTCCTGGGGCTTTCCGAGGAGCTCCCTCTCGAGCTGGGCAACGCGATCAACGATGGCCCCGCTGAGCTCCTTACCGTATAGCGTGGTCTCGATCGCCGCAAGGCTCTTCAGAAGCGTCGGCTGTTCCTGGGCAAGAGCCGGGACGAGCGAGGTTGCCACGATTAGTGCCGAAATGGTTATGGCGACGCCTGCTTTCGCGATACCTCTTTTGCCACGTATGAACATCCCTGCTGGCCTCCTTCCTTATCCCGCAGCCGACCCCGCCTACCAACCACCCAACCATCTATGGCCTAGAACCTGATGGTTAGCTCCGCCGTGGCGACATTAGTGCGGTGAGACCCCGGCACCATGGTCTCAGGGTCTATGCTTTGGAAATCTATGAGCCTGTAACCGAGCACGATGGAGGCGGTGCCCCCGAACGTGTAGCCCACACCGAAACTGGTGGTGGTCTTGCGGGCGTCCAGCGACAGGCCTGGCAACGTATAATCGCCGAAGACCCCGGCAGCCTTCGAGCCGGACTCACCGGTCGCGTCCTGGGAGGACGATCCGCTCCACTCTATTCCCTTCGGCACGAGGTCCGTTATCCGCGAGTACGTGTACCCCGCCTTGATGTACGCCGAATCAGAGAGGGCGAACTTATAGTCGATCCCGAGGAGCGTCGTCGCCCTTGCCTTGCTCTCGCTGTCGTCGGCCGCGTCCTCGTTCCCTTTAACCAGCTCGTAGCTAGCCCGGAATATGGCGAGCTGGCTCAGGGCGTACTTGAGGTCGAGCCGCGCGACGACGTCGTCTCCCTCGCTAGGCGCTATGCCGCCGGGGGCCGGAGGGCCGCCCAATGACAGCTCGGCCTTCGTGCCGTCCTCAAGCGGAATGGTCACGGCCGCCTCCTGGCCCGCACCCTTCTGAGTCACCGAACCCGGCTCGGCGGGTGAGACAAGTCCGGAAGCCGTGGGCGCGCTCGCTCCGCTGCTCCCAAGAAGCTCCGAGAGCCTCCTGCCGCCCGAGAAAGCCTCGCGCCCGGCATTCCCCGGAAGCGCCGAGAGCGCGGCTATCGCTCCTGGATCTGGGCGTAGTTTCAACGAGGACCACGCCTCAAACGACCCAGGAAGCTGCGGCACCCCTGGAATCACGCCGAGGACCTCATCCGACTGGGAGGCTCCTGCGGATGATGCGCCCGGGACGCTTCCCCCGGCGGACGCAGTACCCCCGCCGCCTTGAGATATGGTTAACACCGCGCCTTGAGACACCCCGCCGGCGCCTGTCGCTGCCGCGTCGCCACCCTTGCCCGCTGCGACCTCTGCGCTGGGCGCGCCCGGTGAAGCCCCGGGTGAGCCGAGGTTGCCGATTCCGGAGACTAGTGCGAGCTCGCCCGCGAACTCCTCTTGAAGTTGCGAAAGCAGCTTGCGTTGGTCGGGCGTCAGCGCTGCTCCTGCCTTCACGCGCTCGCCAAGGCGCGCGACAGCCCAGGCCATTTCGTACCGGGTCATGACGCGGCCGCCCGCGAACGCGTCGGCAGAGTAACCTTCAACAAGACCGAGCCGGGCGAACTGGGCAAGCGCTTCGTAGGACCAATGCCCTTTCGGGACGTCCGCAAAGGGGTTAGTGGATGCGCTCACGCGCGCGACCGGGCCAGCCAGCGCTACCAAGAGCGCGAGCGTCAGGGCGCCCGCGAGAACCCACTGGCTGCGCCCAGAGTTTGCTGCCCGCAAAGCTAGCCGCCCGATGCCCGCGCGCCGCCGACGGGGCTTCGTCGTCTTTTCTTGATACGCTTTCATTTCGCACACAGCAGGCCACCACACCTTAGCAGCGCCGCCCACTCCAGGCCCGCCCCTCGCCGGACCCGTTCAACGGGAACGGCTGCTCGGCGGGCTCCCGCCTTTCCCAACCTGCCCTAATAAGTATTCTATGACCCCCAGGGGAATCCCTCCCCAAGGTCCTACTTTTCGACTGAATGGAAAAACCTTTCAGCAAGGACAACGGCGACGTAGTCGTCGAAGGGCTCGCCCGGCGTCCGCAGAGACACGGGGACAAGCCTCCCCAGGCCCCGCAGGGGATGGTCCTCGAGGTAGCGCCTCCGCCCCTCCATGCTGCTCTCGTGCTCGTCCACGAACACCACGCGGACGGCACCGCCCGCGGCCCTGCCGCCAAGCTCCTGGATCTCACGCGCGAGAGCCCCGGACCCAGTGCGATCGCCGAGGACGACGACACTCACCGCGTGCGCGCGGGCGAGCTCCATCACCCGGTCGACCGCCTCTTGCCTCGCCACTATCGCCTTCGCGATCACTGTTCCGTCGGCTCTGACCACAGCTATGCCGCACTTGTCGCGCCCAGGGTCGACAGCTATGACCGCTCCCGGCGGGAATGGAGCGTGCCTCTCTTCTCCGTCGTGCGCGCGTTCCCGGTCCATCTCAGCACCTCGCATGCTCACGCCACCCTTGCACCTTGAGATCTTACCAGGTTTGGGCGCCTGTGGGAATAGCCCGGCCACAAGATCCGCCGAAGAACGGCAAAACCCCGGGGGAGGAAGCTCCCCCGGGGTCGTGTTGTGTCCTGTTATGCGTCGTCAGACCCGGCTAGAAGGTGACCTTCAGCGAGCCCGTGATCACACGCGCTGTGTAGTCGTACTCGGTATCGCCTGCGAACTGCTCTCTGTCGGACTTCACGACCTTGTAGCCGAGCGTCAAGGTGGTATTGGTCGCGATGTTGTAGGTGTACGTCACGTCCGCCAGGATGTTGGTTAGCGGTGCGTACTTGTACTCAGTAGCCGCGTCCGTCCACCTGTCGAGCTTGTAGTACCCGACGTTCGCACCGACGCTCGCCTTGGGCGTGAGCTGCGTGGTCACCCCGGCCTTCAGGATGTTCTTGCTGTATGGCTTGTAGTTGTTCAGGACATCGGTCTTCAGCTCGTAGTCGTAGCTGCCGGTGACTGTGGTGTTCCCGAACACGGGGAACTCCGCGCTTGCGCCAAGCGTGAGCGTGTTCGTCTTCGTATCGAGAATACCATAGTCGCTGTTGTCGGCATCAGTGTCGACCTTGTCATCGATCGCAGTCCAGTTATAGCTAGCGGCCAGCTTCAGGTTCTGCGTCAGCGCATAGTCAAGGCCCAGGTCAAACACGTTCTCCACATAGTACGGTTCGGGGGCTCCGCCGCTGGTCTTCCACGTAGACCCAGTGATCTTGTACTCAGCGGTCGCCGGCCCGAGCTCAGCCTTGACACCACCCGTCAGCTTAAACACATTGTCTCCGTTGTTGTAAACGCCGGTGCTCAGGGCATACAGGTCGTTCTCCAGGCCCAGACTCGGCGTCACGGTCAGAGCGCCCCACGTCATCTTGTACTCTGCACCCGCGGTCGTCGTGTTGGTCTTGGACTCGTTCCAGTCCGCCGTCTGGTCAGCATCACCAGTGATCTCATAGCCGCCCGTGAGAGTCAGGTTCCCAATAGGCAGCTTGCCGTTGATGCTGACGGTCTTGAAGTTGTTGCCTATTCCGTCGTCAGTCGTATCGATGTCGACAAACGGCGGGTAGAACGTATCCTCTATCCTGGTAAGGTTTCCGGTCAGCTCAAGCGCGCCGAGTTTACCGGCGACATCGAGCTTCGCGGCTGTGCCGGTTGCGTCCTGAACGTCACCGGCGTACTTCGTGTACTTCGCGAACTCGCCCGACACGCTCCAGCCTGGTGCGAGACCGAAGCTACCGGCGACCGCAACGACCGTGTCCTTGGCCGGTGCGGGAACGAAGCTGGTGCCCTGGTCGATCACCGAGGACTGAGGATCTTCGAACTGCGACACGTACGCGGCGCTGAGCTTCAGGTTGTCGGTCAAGGCAACTTTGCCCTCACCCGCGCACACGTAGTAGGCGTATGGCGAGAAGCTATCGTCCGCCTCATCCTCTGGTGTCAAGTCCCGGGCTGGCAGTTTCAGGAACAGCGTCGTCCCGGAGACCTTCCCGAAGGAGGCCTGCGCGATGACGCCTTCATAGAGCGGGTTGCCATCGGAATCCTCAAGCAGAGCATTCACCATCGTGAATGGGGTGAAGGTGTTCTCTGGCAGGAGGATGCCGCCCGCGTACAAGTGCGCCAGGACGCCAGGCGTCGTGACATCCAGCGAGAGATCGCTGAGCGCGAAGTCGGTGTCGTCGGCGGCGCCGTAGACCTTCTTCACCGTGCCCACAGTAGCGTTCACGGCCACGCCATCAGCAGGCCGCGCCGTCAGAGTCAGATCCAGCTTGTGCTCGAAGGTCGTGGTAGGCTCATAAGAGCCGTCTGCCACGTGGTTGTCCTTAGTATCGTCCTGGAAGATGTCATTCGGGTTCACGAACGCGTCCTCCGGGTTGAATGCGCTGTTGGCGGCGTAGATATCGACGTCCTTGAGCACGACCTCGCTCGACCCGCTTATCGTGACCTTCTCGTGGCCCGCGATGTGCTCGTCGAGCTTGGTGCCGATGGCCGCGGTCTTCTCGTCGAGCGCGCCGAGCTTCTGCTCGATGTCATCGATCCGGCTGTTCGCGAGAGCGAGCTGCTCCTCGAGAGCCACCACGCGCACGCCGAGGGTGGTGAGTTCGGGATTGAACTCGGTCTTCAGAGCATCAATGAGGGCGATGAGCTCCTTCGCCTTGGCCTCGATCTTCGCGTTGAGCTCGTTGTCGCCGGCGGCGATCTTCTGCTCGAGCTCTGCCTTGACGGCTGCGATCTTCTCCGCGAGGTCGGCGTCGCCGTTAGCGGCCTCTGTCTGGAGCTCGAGAGCCTTCACGTTGAAGTCGCCCTCGAGGAGAGCAAGAGCCCCGTCGAGCTCGACCAGCTTGGCGTTGATGTCGTCGGTCTTCTTGTCGACCTCATCAACCTTGCCGGAGACCGCGTCGACCGCGCCCTCAACCTTGGTGACCCGGTCTTCCACCCCGGCCACCCTCGCGGTAAGCGCGTCAAGCTCTTCGGTCTTCAGCTTCTCAACCACGGTCTGCTCGATGACCTTCTCGATCACTGGCTTCTCGACGGTCACGGTCTCCTTCTCGATGACGCTCGGCTGGGCAGGCGCTGCAGGCGCCGGCGCAGGAGTGACCCCCGCCCTTGCGGCCTCCATAGCGGCCTTTATCTGCCCATCGAGAGACACCAGGAGCCTCGCGATGACCATCGCCATCTGGTACCTGGTCATCGGCTCCGCGCCCTTGAACGTGCCGTCGGGGAAGCCCTCGACAAGCCCGTAGGCGGCGAGCTGCTTCACGGCCTCGTATGCCCAGTGGTTCTCAGGCACGTCGGCGAAAGGACCGGCTGCCACAGGAACTGCCAGCGCCAGCACGAGTATCGCCACCAGCGCGATGGGCATATACCTCTTCATCATGATATACCCCCTTGGTTTTAGTCGTCTTCAGGGCCATGAGCCTCGCCCCGCGCGGTCGGCGATGAGTTGCCTCGTTCCCTCATCCCCTACAGCTCGCGGCGCCCGGCCCACGCCCCTTTCGCTTTATCCCTCACCGGCCTTCGTGGGAAACCTCAGGTTTTCACCTCCTTTCGCCCACTGCCGTATGGGATAAACATGGCGCAAACGCCAGCACTAACCTCGGCTTGATCTATTCTCCATTATGCCACGAATTCCTTCAATTGGCCAGAAGTTTCTCGGCCGCCTTGCAGGCATTTCATGGCATCATTCGCCGCGCGGTCCTGTTTTTCCTTCAAGAGGATGGACCTGACACCCACCCGCCCCGCCCGCCTCCGCCGGGCTCGCATATCAGCCGTCCGCTAGAGTATATGAAAATGCCCCGGGGGATTCCCCCGGGGCCAGCCGAGACGCGGCGCCAGAACACAGCAGATAGAAGAGAAGAAAAGAGCCGCAGGCCGGGGTTATCCCCGGCCTGCGGCCTCTTCACCAGTGAACCACCCGCGGCGCTCCCGGCGCACCCGCGCACGGCCCGTGCGGACGTCCGCTTGCGCTTCGCGCGCCTGCGCTTCATGCGTTTCGTGCTGCCTGCGCCGCTAGGCGTCGCCCTTACCCTTAGAACTTCACGACGAGCGACGCGGTGGCGACGTTGGACCTGTAGCTATTGGCGGGATCGTCGTTGGCGGTGTACGACACGGCCTTGTAGCCCAGCTCGAGATCGGTGTTCTCCGCGATGTGGTGAGCAAGCCCGATCTCGCCGGCAAGCATCCGCCCGTCCACACCGGGATCCTTCACAGAACCGGAGGCCATGCTGACCTCGCCCGTGAGCTTGGTATTCGGCGTCACCTGGCTCTCGATCCCGGCCTTTGCCGTGGTCTTGACGCCCTCAATCTCCGTGCTGTCCTCGGTCCACGGGGTCGCGTCGCTGTAATCCACGCGCTTGTACTCCCACGAACCGGTGAGCTTCGTCACGGTCGTGACGTCGAAACCGAGGTCCACGCCAGCCGTCTTGACGGTGTACGCCTCAGGGACCGCCGTGCTCCTGGCGTCCTGAACGTCCATGTTGTAGGACTTATACCCGCCGCGGAGCGCGATGGCAGGCGTCAGGTTGTGCGCAAACCCGAGGTCCAGGACCGTCTCCTTGGACACAGGCGTCTTTGCGTCGAAGTCCCGCACGTCGGTGACGGAGTATTCAGCCGACAGCGGAGCGTAGGTCGCCGAGATGGACCTCGCTATCTCCAGCGAGTTGACGATCGGGTTAGGCTTCGCGCTATCCCGATGCGCGAGAGCTACGTCGACCCCTGCCGCCACGTCGGCACCCAAGAGGTTCCTTTCGAACTTCACACCGGCCGACTGCGTGGCCACCACGTCCTTGCCGTCGTCGCCGGGTTCAGGCACCCAGTTCGCGTTCCCGGTCTTCTCGTATCCGCCGGTCAGCGTGAGCTGGCCGCCGACCACGGCGAGCGGCAGGCTGGCTTGGACGGACACTGTCTTCACGTTGTTGTCTATTCCGCGGTCCTCGGTGGAGTCGTACGGTACTTCGACGAACTCGGGCTGGTACCCGGCCTCGACCCTCGTGTAGGCCGCGCCGAGCTGAACCGGACCGAGGCGGCCGTCGAGACTCATGTCAGCAGCGGTGTGCTGGGCTCCGCTCCCGTCGATGTGCCGCGCGAATTCGGCTGACGCGCTCCACCCGAGCGCGAGGTTGGCTTTGGCGTTCACTGCGGCAACACTGTCCCTGTCCACGGTCGCAGGACCGTTCGCGATCGATTTCTCATCGTCGAATGCGGTCACGTAGGTCGCTCCGATGATGAGGTTGTCGGTGAGCGACAGCTTCGCGTCGACCGCCGCCGCGTACCTGGCGTAAGCGGCGCTGCCCGCGTCAGTGACCGGAGCCTGCAGCCTCCACACAAGACCGGTGGCGTTCAAACGGCCGTAAGCCATTTCAGCCAGCGCCCCTTCGTAAATCGGGACGCCATCGTCATCGCGAAGCAGGTGGCCCTGCAGAGTGAGGTCGCTGAACGTCCCGGCAGGCTCCGCCACGTTGCCAACGTGCACGTGGCGCAGGATGCCCGGGGTTACGATGTCGAGGTAGAGACCGTTGTCTTTGAGCTGGAACGCGTTGTTGTCCCAACCGCCGCCGAAGATGTTCGTCATGGCGGCAAGGCCGGCCTCAGCTACGACGCCGTCCGCCACGTTCGCCGTGAGTTTCAAGTTCAGCTCGTGGCTGAACTCGCTCGTCGGAGCAAACACGTAGTCAGTGCTGGACGCGTTCTCAGCCGCATCGTTGTTCTCCGGATTGAAGGGATCGAGCCACGGCGTTCCGCTGCCCGAGATGTCCACATCGTTGAACCTGACCGCGCTGTCGCCGGAGATGCGGACTTTTTCGTGGCCGGCGATATGCGCTTCGAGGTCTGAAGCGGTCTTCGCCAGCTTCGAGGATAGCTGCGCGGTCACCTGGTTAACATCCTCAATCTTCGAGTTCACCAGCGCAAGCTGGTCCTCGAGGGCCGTCACGCGCACGCCGAGCGCGCTCAGCTCCTGGTTGAACTCGGTCTTGAGAGCCTCGATCACTGCGATGGTCTCAGCCACTCGCGCGTCGAGGGTCGCCTGGTCCACCGAGCCTTCCTTCTCGACGATATGCTGCTCAATGATCTTCTCGATGATGGGTTTCTCGACTACCACCGGCTGGGACTGACTCTGCCCCGGCTGGGCCTGCTGTGCGGCCGCCTCTGCCGGCTGTGCGGGCTGTGCAGGCTGGGCCTGCTCGGGTTGGGCCTGGGCTCCCGCCTGGGCCTGGGCCTCGGCGTTCGCCTTGGCCTGCGCGGCCGCGTGCGCCTGTATGGCTTCCTCCGCGGCTTTGCGCGCCTGCTCAGCCGCGCCCTGTGCCGCTTGCTCCGCGGCGGCCTTCGCCGCCTCCTCGGCGGCAGCCTGCGCTATCTCCTGGGCTGCGGCCTTGGACATGTCCACAGCCTGCATCTTGGCCTCATCTATGGCCTTGTTGATCGCCTCTTGCTGCTGCGCCTCCTGAATTGTCGCTTCGTCCTTCGCCTGCTGGATGGCGTCCCTGATCTGCGCGTCCAGATCTGACAGAAGACGAGCGACCACCATGGCCATTTGGTACCTGGTCATTCCCTCGGAACCCTTGAACGTGCCGTCCGGAAAGCCTTGCACGAGGCCAGCAGCTGCAAGCTGTTTCACAGCCTCGTATGCCCAGTGGTTCTCCGGGACGTCGGCGAAGGGATTGGCCATGACGGGCAGCGCCAGAGCTAATGCTACGACGACTGCGATGATCGCTGCCATGTATCTCTTCATCATCCAATACCCCCTTGAATTTGCGTGAAGAAGGCCCTTCCCGCAACACAAGGCGGCTTCCACAACGAGAGTCTCCTTGTTTCCTCTCATCGGTCAGGCCGCACGTGTTTCGGACCACGGGCCCTTTTGCCACCGCCCGATGCTGGGCTTTCGTAGGGGGCACCTCCTTCTCGCCCGGATTGCCGGCGGGGCAAAAGACTGTAACCATTGCTGCGAATGATGGTACGTTGGTGACGGTGCGCCGCTCGAATCGTTACGCGTCGAATCGTTACGAACTCAAGCCCTCGGGTCGCTACCCAGGCTCTGGCATCTTCTACGCCGAACTACTGCGGTTTGGGCCATCCAGCCACTTGAGTTACCCGGTTACCCCCGAGTCACTGGACTTGAGCCATCGGGTCACCTGAGCCATAGGGCTACCCTCGAACTACTGCAGATGCATTTCTCCACTGGTTTACATAATCCTGCCCGCGAGAGCTATGGCTCGCGATGTGGGTTGGTGGAAGGAAAGGCATCCTTGGGGTATGGAGGGGTTGGATGGGCCGGGCGGAAGAACCAGGGAAGAACCAGCGACATGAATGACATGAGTCCGGTGCCCGCTGGCCTGGCACGCGCCGGCGAGGAGAGAACGCATATCGGCATCGGTAGGGTGGACGTGGGAACAGTAGGCACGGCGGTAGGCATGGCATGGCGTGGCGGGTCCAGCTGCATCCACCTGCATGAGCGGAGCCCTGCATCAGGCGTACAAATGGCACCGGGATAGCCCGCCCCGGGAGTGGCCCCGGTCTCCGGACGACCCGGGTCACCTCTTGGACTGCCATCCCTGTGGGTCTGCCTGGATCTGCCGGGTCTGTGCCGCCTATTGCACCACCTGGAACGCGACCTTGAGCGGGGGCTTGGTGTTCCAGGTGTCCTGCGCCGCGACAGCCAGAACGCGCACCTTGCGCCCGGCTTCGAGGATCTTGGAAGCGGCGGCGTTGAACTCTGAGAGAGGAGCCTCGCCGACCCTCCCCTCGGCGTCGGTCACCATGCCTCGTTTCGTGGCCTCGTCGTTCGCGGCCATTAGGAGGGTCATGAGCTCGTCCTGAACAGCGTTGGCGCCAGCCGACCCGTCTATCTCTCGTTCGGCTACGACCTGGCCCTGCTTGAAGATGAGCTTGTTCTCAAAGAACTGCAGGTAAGCATAGACAGGCTGGCCGACAAAGGCGTTGGTTGCTGAAACCAGGCGCACGACCACCGGCCCCTTGGCCGCGGCGATCCTCTGCGCGGTGTTCTCGAGGTTATCCGTGAAGAAGATGATGGCCTCGTTCTCGCTTCCCTCGATCTTCGCGTGTCTCGCCAGCGCCAGGCTGTCGGCCTTTTGCAGGAAGGCGGCCACGTCGCGGCGTATGTCCTCGATAGGCCTCGAGCCCTCGATCACCGTCGCGAGAATGATCTCGTCCGCCCTGTACGTGATGTCCGAGAGTTGGAGCCCCTCAAGATACTGCGACATGCCCTGCAGATACGAGTACAGCACGTTCGCCCCCTGGGTGAGATCGCGTATGCGTGTCTCGAGAGCGCGGCTCTCGTCTTCGAGCTTCTGTTTTTCCGCGTCGAGCTGAGATATGGTCTGCTTGAGGTCCCTCTCGGTGTTCTGGAGCGCCACGATGCGTTTGTTGGCCTCGTCCAGCTGACCCTGGGCCTGGGCATAGCTCGTTTTGGTCTCGCCCAGCTGGGCCTTCATGTTCTGATACTGCTTCTGCATCTCCGCAAGCTCGCTCTGCACCTGGGCCAGGTCGTTCTCGGCCTTGACTCGCTCCTTTTTCACCTGCTCGAGCTCGGCAGCGAGCGTTTCATTCCTCGCCGTGAGCATCTCGTACTCCTTGGCCTTGGTCTTCGCCGCCGCTGAAAGCTGGTCGATCTCGCTGGTAAGAGTCTCGATCTGTGCCTGAAGCTCGCCCACCCTCTTCTCTCTCGCCGCAAGCTCCTGTTGTTGAGTGGAAAGCCGCGTCACCGCCGACGCAAGCTCCTGCCTGGTCGTGGCGAGCGCGGCCTGGATCTCATGCATGTTGAAAAGTGCGGTCCGCACGTCTTTGGAGACGACGCTCATGACCAAAATGGACGTGGTGGATACGACCATCCCGGTTATCACCGTGACGATCATCGAGGTGTGCTTCGGCCGTAGGCCGAAGATGCTGAGCCTCCTGCGGCCGACCTTCATGCCGATGCGGTCGCCTACGAAGGCGATGACCCCGCCGACGACGACTAGCATAAGTACTAACGTAAGACCGTACACTTCGTACCTCCTAAACGCCCGTGCCGCCTGCGCGGAAGGACACTAAGCCAGCAGGCTGAGGCTGGGGCTCGGAGTGGGCCTGTGGCACACCTCATCCGATCCGTCCCAGCTGCCCCGAGGCAGCCGGGAAAGCCCCGGAACGGCCCGGAGAGGCCCGAAAGGGCCAGGAATGTCAGGGGATCCACCGCAGGCGTCTCAGGACTTGCGCGCGATCATCAAGGCACCGCACGCCCCGAAGACCATGTTCGAGAACCACGCTCCAAGCAGCGGCGGCACGCTGCCGCGCTCCGCCACAGCGCAACTCAAGCTCATTATAACATAGTAGACAAAGATGATGAGTATGCTCATCCCGAAGCCCAGCGACGTCGAAGCCCTGTGCGTCCTCACCCCGAGCGGCGCCCCCACGAGCCCGAAGACCAAGCTGGCAAAGGGAATGGCAAACTTCAGGTACAGCTGCACCAGGAGGCGCGCGACACCAACCCCCTGTGCCGAGAGGTCACGGATGTACTCGCCAAGTTCTTTCGCTGACATCTCCTCGGGCGTAAGCGAGCCCCTCGCGACCTCGGACGGCCTGTGCGCGATCTGGGCCTCCTGCCGGGCGAACCTCACCGAGGCGACCCTGTCTCCGTCCAAGACAGTATACACCACCCCGTTCTCGAACCACCACCCGGCATCCTCCCACTTGGCGCGCGCCGCCTCGGTGATCCGGGCAAGCTTGCCGTTCTCGAACTCCTGGACGGTGACATTCTTGAACGTGTTCTCCCGGGCATCGTACGAATCCGCATATATGAGCCTCGCGAGGGCCCCGTTCTCGAACTCCTTTATGACGGCGTTGCTCTGAAGGAACGGGTTCCCGCGCCGCCCGATCTCCCACATGATCTCCTCGGACCTGCGGTTCGCCGCAGGGACCACCGTTTCGTTCAGACCCACCGTGACAAGGCTCACGGCCACGCCCAACACGACCGCCGGGGCCATCAGCCGCTGGAGGCTCATGCCCGCGGCCCGCATCGCCACGACCTCGCTCCCGGCGGAGAGGCGGCTGTAGCAAAGGAGCGTCCCCAAGAGAGTGGACATCGGCAGGACGAGGACCATGACCCTGGGCAGGCCTAGCGCGAAGACGAGCAGGGCTGTCCCCACACCTACCTCGCCGTCCACGAGCAGCCGCGCGAGCTCGAAAAGGAGATCCCCCGCCACCATTATGAGGGTGAAGGCCGCAACCGAGAAGAAAAAGGGACCGAGGAGCTCCCTGTATATGTATCGCTCGAGCATCTTCGGCCTTAGCGCGATCAAAGCGTAAACCGCTCCCCAAGGTAGAATTTGCGCGCCACAGGATCATCCGCGATTGTTGCTGCATCCCCGGACACCAAGATCTTGCCCTGGTGCATGATGTAAGCACGGTCCACAATGGACAAGGTGTCGCGGACGTTGTGGTCGGTGATGAGCACTCCGAGCCCCTGCTGCCGGAATCTCGCGATGATCTCTTGAATGTCCGCAACCGCAATGGGATCAACACCCGTGAAGGGCTCGTCGAGCAGGATGAACTTGGGCGATGCGGCGAGGACCCGCGCTATCTCGACGCGCCGCCGCTCGCCGCCGGAGAGCGTGTACCCCATTTGCCTGCGAAGGTGCCCGATGGCGAGTTGGTCGAGGAGTTCCTCGAGAAGGGTGCGCCGCGCCGCTGGCGCAAGCCGCATGAGTTCAAGCACGGCAAGGATGTTCTCCTCGACCGTGAGCTTCCTGAAAATGGACGGCTCCTGCGCGAGATAACCCAGGCCCAGCCTCGCCCTCTGGTGCATTGGAAGCCGCGTTATGTCGCGGCCGGCCAAGGTGATGGCGCCCTCACGCACGGCCTCCAAGCCCACGATCATATAGAACGTGGTGGTCTTGCCCGCACCGTTAGGCCCGAGAAGCCCCACCACTTCCCCCTGCTTGACTTCGAGGCTTACGCCTTGAACCACCTTGCGCCGGCCATAGGATTTCACGAGGTCCTGGCAGATAATGGACACTCCACACCCTCCAAATGCACCCCCATTTAGCGCGCCGCACTTGAGCTCGAGGCATTGGGGGACGTTATTTCTTCACCGGGGATGACAGTACGCGTGCCGCCCGTGGCGACGACGGTTTCGTCCGCGAAAAGCACGGTAATGGAGGCTGCCGTGAACACCTTGCGGCCCATTTCAACCCGGGCGTTCCCCGTCACGATGCCTTTCTTCTCCCTTCCGAGGTAGGAGACGCGATCGCCGGAGGCCTGCACGCGGCCGTCCTGGTAGCTCACGGTCACGCCGCCGGATGCGTCCACCTTCTCCTCGTTGGGATAAAACACTAGCTCGACCGCGCTAAGCACGGTTTTCTCCTTGGTGTCCTCGAACTTGGCTTTGTCCTTGCCCTTCACCCGCACGCAGGGCACCCGGTCGTCATACTCGGCGTAGTCTCCCGTGATCCTGAAGGATTTGTATGCGACGACGACCTTGCCCTCGGCCACGGTGACCCGATCCTTGCCTTGATACCGCACCTCTTCAGCCGTCATCTCGAGGGACTCGCCGTCAGTGCCATTGGCGCCGGCCGCACCGGTTTTCGAAGACGCCTGGGCCTGGGCGGAGGCCTGTGCCTGCGCCTGTGCTTGAGCCTGGGCCTGAGCCAAGGCCACCGACGACCCGCTCCGGAACATGAAACCTGCAGCGACCACGGCCACCCACCCGAACAGCACCACGCACACAGCCGCCGCGACCGCAGCGGCGATGCCGCCCGCAAACCTCTTTCTGGCATGTCGCGCACTCAAGCCGGCGCGAACATCGGTGCGAGCGTCGGCGCGAGCATCACTCTTCCTCAAGGTTACAGCCCTCCCAGCGCCCAGTATCCAGGTAGTTCACGATTATCTTCGCCGTCCGCGTGGCTGCGCCCTGCTCGCCCATCCTTTCGTGCCCGGCCCTGCGCATCTTCGCGATGCGGGCGGAATCCGCCAGTATGGCCAGGACCTCGCGCGCCACGGCATCGGCACCACCTTCCTCCACAAGCACCAGCGCGTCACCGAGGAGCCGCTTCTGTGCCCTGGCAAATCTCACGTTGAACTGCGGACCGTCCGTGGGGAACGCCACAACCGGGCGCCCGAGGCCGGCGGCCTGCTCGTTGCCGGTGCCCGAGAGACCTATGACGATGTTGCTCACGTTGAGCACGTCGCCGAACCGTCCCTGGGTCAAAATGACGCAAGGCTCGTTGAGTCCTTCGGGATAGACTCGCGCGATGATGCCCGATTCGAAGTCGGCGGCATCGCCCCGGACACAGCGCCAACCGGCCTTCTCCAAGGTCTGGGCCATAAGCCTCCCGTTCAGGCTGGGGGCAAGGCCCGCAACGAAGTCAAGGCCGTTATCCGTGGCGGCCGCGAGACGCCGGACGACCTCCAGGACAGCGACCATGTTGCGATACGCCTCTTGACGCGACCCCGGCAGTATGCCCACGACCTTCCTCTCCAGCGTAAGCCCGAAGTTCTCGCCGGTGATGGAGAAGCCATCCATCATCACGTTCCCGGCGAACCCGGCCTTGACCCCCGCCGCAGCGAGGGCCAGAGCGGTCTTCTCGTCGCGAGCGAGGACCAGCCCGGCCAGCTTGCGCATGAGCCACGTCTCGACGCCGTAGTGCCCGTGGATGTACTCTGACTTCGCTGTGGAAAGGCAGAGTATGGGCCGCCTCACGAAAAGGCCGGCCAGGAGGAGCGGGTACGCATCTCCCACGCTGACGACGAGGCTCACCTGGGACGCGCACGCTCGCAGGTGCCGGATCTGACTTGCGGTGAGGCCGACCAGCCCTGCTCGTATGTCCCGGAGGAAGAGGCCCACCCCGTGCTTTGCAAACCCGCCGCTCGGCATGGATTTCTGGACCCCCACTATCTTGATGCGGGCGTCGCGGTAGGGCTTGCCGAGGCCGACGAGGGGGAAGCCCACCACATTCAGGGACGGGCGAAGAGCCCGCACCTCCTGAGCGATCATGGCCCCTATGACGTCCTCACCGTGTCCGTTGCTCAGCACGAGCACAGTTGTCATCCCCGGCTCACCACGGTGCTGAATCTAACGCTTCCTTTCATGACGGCCTCCTTGAGCGCGGCGTCTGCCTCAAGGGCATCGCCGGTCATGGTTGAGCGCCCGTCCGAGAACGTGACTTCACCGGATGCAGCAAATCTCGACGCCCCCGGCTCCCAAGTGGCCCTCCGGGCCGAGAAGACCGCCCCGCTCTTGGACGAGACCTCGATGACCCCTTCGAACTCGAGCCTTCCCGAGGCAAGGTCCACAGTGAGGGCCCGTGCCCGCACGCGCGTCTCGGCGGCACCATCCACGTACCGCGCGCCTTCTACGTCGGCTAGCCTCGCCATCCTGCGTTCTTCCGCTATCTCTATCGTGCCGGCGGAGAACTCCCACTCGGGTGCGCCGGACGGGCTCGGAACGACTATCCTCGTGCCCTCCAAGACCATGCTTGCCCCTGGGAGAGAACCACGGGCCTGGGCCCCGGCTTGGGCATCGCCCGCCGTCGCCTGCTGGGCGGGCGCGGAATCGCCCGGGGACTCCTGCGACACACTTCCCTCGTTTGCGGGAACAGGCTTGACGTAGAGCCGGACGCACACCGTGGCCGCTATGGCGGTGGCTAACACCGCAAGAATCAACATCACGAGGGCAGGCGCAGGCTTGCCGCCGCCCTCCCTGCCGGGCCCGCGCCGGGGACGAAGGTGCCCAGCCGCCCCGATCACCACACGGCCACCCTCTTCTTCACGGTCTTCCGCGGCCAGATCTTGACGTTCCTCTTGACGACGCCGCCCTCTTCCACGATGCACTCGTCGCTCAGCACCACGCCCTCCCCCAAGGACGCCCCGGGCTTGAGGTAGCACTCGCTCCCAACGACACAGTCTTTCAACCTGGCATCGCGTCCCACGCGAGTGTTGTTCCAGACGACACTCTGGAAAACGCTCGCCCCTTCTTCAATAACGCAGTTGTCGCCGATCACGCTATACGGGCCGACCTTCACCCCGCCGCTCAGCCTAGCGCCGCGCCCGATGAGCACCGGCGCCTCGATCTCGGCGGCCGCGTGTATCTCAGCGCCCTCGCCCACCCATACGCCGCGCGAGACTTCCGTCCCCGGGATGTCGATGCCAGTGAGCCCCGCGAGCACATCCCGGTGGGCAAGGCGGTACTGACCAAGCGTCCCGATGTCGCACCAGTACTCATCGATTGGAAGACCGTAGAAGGGCGCGCCTTCCCTTACCAACCGGGGGAATATGTCCCTGCCGAAATCGGGCGCGCCTTCCGGAGGAATGTAGTCGAAGATCTCCGGCTCGAAAACGTAGATCATCGTGTTGGCGAGGTTGCTCTTGGCTTCCTCAGGGCGCGGTTTCTCCTGGAACGCCAGCACCATCCCCTCGTCGTCCGTCACCACGACGCCGAACCGCGAAGGATCGGCCACCGGCTTGAGCCCTATGGTTGCGAGCGCGCCCCTCTTGCGGTGAAACTCCACGAGCCTCGAGAGATCGGCGGACGTAAGAGCGTCGCCAGCGATGAGGACAAACGTGCCGCCGTCCTCGGCGCGGCCCGGCGGACAAAGGAGGTCCTTCGCTGCTAGGACGCCGCCAGCCGTGCCGCGGAGCTCTTGCTCGCGTGAGTAGCGGAGCGTGACCCCGAACGCTGTGCCGTCACCAAAGTAGGACTCGATGGCTTCCGGAAGATACCAGAGGTTCGCGACGACATCGGTCACGCCGTGCCGCTTCAGGAGGGCGAGGATGTGCTCCATGGCCGGCCGGGTCGCCACGGGCACCATGGGCTTCGGGACATTCACCGTCAAGGGCTCGAGGCGCGAGCCCACACCGGCCGCCATAACCATGGCTTTCATCGCCCCACGCACCTCCGACTCTTGGATTCCCTCACTCGCACTCGTGGCGCCACACCTAGACAACCTGGTCCTCGCCGAACCTCGCCGACGCAAGCCGCGTGTAGACCCCGTTAAGCGCCATGAGCTCGTCGTGGGTGCCCGACTCGACGATCCTCCCGCCGTCGAGCACGAGGATCCTATCGGCCATGCGGACTGTCGAGAGCCGGTGTGCTATTATGAAGGTCGTCCTGTTCCGGAGCAGCCGGGCGAGAGCCTCCTGTACCTGCACCTCCGACTCGGGATCCAAAGACGATGTGGCCTCGTCCAGAATGAGGATCCGCGGGTCCCGCAGAATCGCCCTGGCAATCGCGATTCTCTGGCGTTCCCCGCCCGAGAGCGTCGCACCCCTCTCTCCTATGAGAGTATCGTACCGGTCGGGCAGCCGCATCACGAATTCGTGTGCGTTCGCAAGCTTCGCAGCCTCCACGATCTCCTTCATGGTCGCGCCCGGCTTGCCATACGCGATGTTCTCTGCCACGCTCACGCTGAACAAGACGGTCTCTTGAGGCACAAGGCCGATGACCCGCCGGAGCGACGACAGCTTCACTCGCCGCAGATCGTGGCCGTCGATGCGCACGGTCCCTGACGAGGGATCGTAGAACCTCGGGATGAGGTTGATGAGCGTGGTCTTGCCTGCGCCGCTCGGCCCAACCAGGGCCACTACTTCGCCCGGCATGACCGTAAGGTTGATGCCGTGCAAAACAGGTTCGTCCGGCCGGTAAGCGAAGTACACGTCCTCGAAATCCACGCGGCCTGAAAGACCAGCGGGCAGCCCGACCGCGCCCGGCGCGTCCTCCAACTCAGGCTCCTCATCGAGCAAGCTGAAGATGCGGTCCGCGGCGCCAAGGGCTTGTTGGAAAGAACCGTAAGCGGAAGAGACGCGCCCTATGGGAGTCGGTGCCGTCCCGACCGCTCCGAGGAACGCCATGAATTCTCCTAAGGTGAGGCGGCCGGATATGACCTGCCGCCCGCCGTACCACAGCACCACAGCCAGCCCTATCACCGCAAGGAACTCCACCACGGGCCCGACCGCTGCATTCACCCGCGCCCCCTTGAGCGAGGCCGCGAAATTCCCCTCGTTCTCGCGGCGGAACCGTTCCATCTCGTGGGCCTCCATGGTGAACGCCTTGACTATCCTGATGCCCGCGAGCGTTTCCTGGAGCACCGAGGTGACGTCGGCGATGGTGCTCTGGATGAGACCGGTTATGCGCCGGAGCCTGTTGCCGGCCTTCCCGACAACCGCGGCGACGAGCGGCATTATGGCAAGAGTGACGATTGAAAGCCTCCAATCGAGGTAGAACATGAAACCCACCGTTCCCGCCAGCACAACCACCTGCGACAGGAGCTCGGCCATGCCCGACGACACGCTCGTCTGGACAATGGCCACGTCGTTCATGACGCGCGATATCATCTCGCCGCGGCGCTGGCTTTCGTGGAACCCTAATGACATGCGCTGGAGATGGCCGTATATCCTCTCCCGGAGATCCGCGACCACCCTGTGCCCGACGAACGCCATGAGGTAGACCTGGCCGTACAGAACGATCCCCCTCACAAAGAACAGCACCAGGATGCCGAGGACTATGAGATTCAGCATGGAGGCACGCGCGGCGACGTCGGGCCCTGAGAGAACCCTATCTATCAGCTCCTTGACCACCCAGTATATCACAAGGTTGGAAAGGCCCGCGAGGACAGTGCAAACGAGCCCGCCCGCGAAGATGTGGGCGTAAGGCAACATCGTCCTTATGAGCCTTCCAAGGGGGCCTTTCCTGCCGTCCGTCAACGGCGCCTACCTCCAGTCGAAACCAACGTCTCGAGCACAGTCTCGGCCACCCGATTTGATGCGCCGGGCTGGCCCATGGCCTGCCTCAATTCCACAGCAATTCTACCGCGCGCCTTCCCGTCCTGCAATAGCTCCAAAACCTGGATGGCCACGTCCTGAGCGCCGATGACCCCGCGGACCTCGGGGGTGATCATCCGTCTTTGGCGCTTATTGGGAATCGCGGCGAACTCGATGCGTTCAAGGGCGCGCGGCACGACCACGCGTTTCAGGTAACGTCCTGCCCCGGGAATGCTCCCGAAAACCCCTGCAAGCCCCGGAAGCGGCACCTCTTCCGGCAGGTTCATCGGGACTGCCACCACGGTCGGCACTCCTAAAAACGCAAGCTCGGCCGTTACGGTGCCCGGCAACGTAACAGCCACGTCGGACGCGGCCATGGCGTCATATCGTCCGTCTTCCACCAGCCTGACGGTCACCCCCTCGTCCGTGCGGACGGCATATGTGCGTCGCGCCCCGATCTCAGAGTCAGGTTCCGACGCCCCGCCGACCGGCACAAGCCTTCCGCCGGCAGCCTCGAGCCTCCCAGGTGTTCCGCTGTGCGGCACCGGTTTCACGCTGGCCGCCAGACCGGCCGAGCCGCCCGCCTGCCCGGGGTCCGGGTTCGGCCGGCTCTCCCTGATGGCAGACAGCGCCGCCCCGACCATGCTGGGGGTTACATACGGCGACAACACCGCGATGAACTCCGCGTCATCCTGGAACCTCTTTACAATCTCTGCGACCCTCAGGAAGAACGGCATAATGCGGGATATCTGGACCCTGCGGCTCCCGGGCAGCAGGCACACGAGCGGAGCGTGAGCCTCCACCGCGAGGGCGGCCCTTGTCTCTTGCCGAGCGGCCCCTGCCCTGACCGCGTCTATCATGAGGTTTCCGACCACCGCGATCTTCTCGGCAGGCACGCCCTTCCGCTGAAGCTTGCTTTCGACGCGCGCGTCCTCCACCATAAAGCGGGCGAAGCTCCCGACGAACCCCGCCGTGCGGTCGGTATAGAGCACGGCAGGGTATGCCAGCCTCTTCGCAAGGATCGCGGAGTGCATGGGGTCACCCCCCAGGTGCACAACGATGCCGGGGTTGCCCAGAAAGGGACGCAGCCCTTTCGGAACCACGCCGAGAAGCGCGTACTTCACGTACTCGGACGGCCTCACCACAGCATCCACTCCCGCCGTGGCGCCCGCGACCTCGGCCTCGCGCCCGCTCGCAAAGGGACACGGCGGCAGAACAACAACCAAACTGAGCCCGTCGAAAGCCGGCGCGACTTTCCCCTCCAAGGCGCGCAAGCTCCTCACCACGGGGGTCGCCCAGCCCGACACCTCGCCAGGGCTGTTGGCCACGATGACCACCACCGCGCGCCGTCCGGCCGCGAACCCGGCCGCGTCCGTGGGATCGTCGCCAGGCGCCATCATCCGACGCTCACCTCCACCACCAACCTCGCGGCGCGTTCCAGCGCTCCCGGGGACCCCAACGCCGCGCGGGCCCTCGCAAGCTCACCCACCATCGCACCCGCGCACGACGCATCGTCAAGAAGCCTCAAGACCTCGTGGGCGATGGCTTCGCCGTTCGCCTCGTCTTGCAGTAGCTCGGGGACGGCGCGTCGCCCCGCAAGGATGTTGGGCCAGGAAATGTAGGGCGTCCTCAAGACGAGCCTCCCGATAAGCGCGGTGGACCGCGATACCCGGTATACCACCACCATTGGCGTCCCAACTATCGTCGCCTCAAGGGTGGCCGTGCCCGACGCGACCACGATCGCATCCGCAGCCGCCATGCACTCGTGCGCCCGCCCCCGCACAATCTGGATGGGAAGGCCCGACGCCTCAACAGCCTCGCGCACCGCGCGCTCGGGCACGGTCTCGGCGAGCGGCAGCACGAAAGCAACGCCGGGTTTGGCGCCCGCGATCCTCGCCGCAGCCTCGAGGATCGGCGGGAGAAGGAGCCTTATCTCCTGTGCGCGACTCCCTGGGAGAAGGCCCACCACCGGCGCGCGAGACCCGAGCGCCGATCCCAGGCCGAGCTCCGCCCTGGCGGCCGCCCGGTCCGCGGCGGTGGCGGGCCTCACGAGATCGAGGAGCGGATGCCCTATGAACTCCACGTGCGCACCCGCCTCCCGGTATACCTGCGCCTCCAGCGGGAATACCGATGCTACCTTCGTCACTGTCCTCGCCACGCGGTTGGCGCGACCGCGCCGCCATGCCCACGCCGTCGGGGCAAAGAGGTACACCGACTTGATGCCGAGGCTGGCCGCGGTCCCGGCGAGCCTCATGTTGAACTCGGGGAAGTCGATGAAAACCACGCACGACGGCCTCTCCGCCGCGAGCGCACGCCGTGCCTCGCCGAGCACACCTCGCAGCGCAGCGGCACTCCGCACGGCTTCCAGAAGGCCAACGGCCGAAAGCCCGGTAGGGTTGAAAAGCAGGCGCACACCGGCAGCCTGCATCAACCTCCCGCCCAGACCGAACATATCGATGTCGGGGCGCAAAAGCTTCAACTTTGAGGCCAGGTGGCCTCCGTACAAGTCACCGGACGCCTCCCCGGCCACGATCATTACCTTCAAGCGGCTCCGCCTCTCATCCCTGTCCGCGACACCCCAACCACGGCGATCCCGGCCTCATCCGCCGAGGCCACGACGTCGCGTTTCCTCACCATTATGGTCCTGCCGGCCTCGCACGCGAGCACCTTTGCGCGCGCCTTCTTCATGGCCTCGATCGTGCCGGGCCCGACCACAGGGAGGTCGAATCTCTCGTCCTGGCCGGGCCAAGACACCTTCACCACGACGCACCCCGAAGCGAGCCTGCCCGCCCGCCGTATCATGGCGTCGGTGCCTTCGGCCGCCTCCACCGCCACCACAGCGCGGTCTCTCACCGCCACAGCCTGGCCGATCCCGGCCTCCGTCGCCGCCCTCGCCACGAGGGCCCCAAACTCGACGTCCCCCCACTCCGCCGGGGTCGGAATGCGGCGCCCCATGACGCCCTCCTGCACAAGCGCGTCGTCCAGGTAGCGCAGCTGGCTCACAAGGGCGATCCCCGCTTGTCTCAGGTTCTCCGCGAACCCCAAAAGGATCTGGACGTCGGTGCGGCAACGCCGACCAACCGTGACCGCTTCGACCGCTTGCGCCACCCGGCGCCGGCGGAACCCGTCCGCCCTCCATACTTTGCCTATCATGACCGCCTCGGTCACGCCTTCCCTGGCAAGGATCGTCGCGATGGAGGCCGCATCGCGGAGATCCACGTGGTAGATCTTCGAGGCCACGTCCTTCACGGAGGGATCGAGCGTATCCGTCAAGGATACCACGATGATTTCCTTACCCAAGGCTGAAGCTCTCTTTGCGACGGACGCAGCGAGCTCCCCCTCGCCTGCGATGAGCCCGAGCCTGGGCTGTCCTGCGGCGGTCACCTGTCTTGCCACCCCTTCTTGCGATGGTGTGCCGGATCGGCCCGTTCAGCCTTGCGTCGCGTGGGATTCATGAGGGTGGCCTGCGATAACGCCCCGTGCGGAGGTCTTCAGGAATTGAACGAGGTGGGCGATCTCCTCGCTCCCGCCGAGCTCCTGCTCGATCCTGCCGATCGCCTGCGAAAGGTTCAGGCCGGACTCGTAGAGGATCTTGTAGGCACGCCTCACGGCGTCACGCACCTCAGGCGGCGTGCCATTCCTCCGCATGCCGACGATGTTCACGCCGATCACGCGGGCCGGGTTCCCGTCGACCAGCATGTATGGAGGCACGTCCTTGGTCACCTTGGCCATACCGCCGATCATGGCCATCCTGCCGATCTTCACGAACTGGTGCACCCCGGCCATGCCACCGACGATGGCATGATCCTCGAGCGTGCAATGGCCAGCGAGCGCTGCACCCCCGGTGATGATCGTGTGGTTGCCGATGCGGCAATCGTGGGCGATGTGGCCGTAGGACATCACCATGTTGTTGTCACCTATCCGCGTCTCCCCGTGGCCGGAGACCGTGCCGCGGCTCACGGTGACGAACTCGCGGAAGATGTTGTTGTCGCCAATGACAAGGGTCGTCCTCTCGCCGTTGTATTTGAAATCCTGCGGCTCCACGCCGATCCTTGCCCCTGACGAGAACGTGCAGTTCTTCCCTATGGTGGTCGGCCCGTCTATGACCACGTGGCTCGCGAGCTTGCACCCGTCACCTATGGTCACGTCCTCACCTATCACGCAGTACGGCCCTATCACCACGTCCTGCCCGATCTTGGCCGTTGGATGGATGATGGCTGTCTCATGGATCTTCCTAACACGGAAACCGGGTGTACGGGCGGTTTTCATTGAGATGCCCCCTCTTGCTCGCGTGTCCCCTCGCTTGTCTCGGCCCCTTCGCATGTCCCGCTTGCGCTCCCCGTGGTGCTCCCGGCGCCATTAGTCCCTCCGCCAACGGCACTGCCAGCGGCGTCCACGAGGGCGAAAGTCATCTCAGCGTCAGCGACAAGCTTGCCATCGACGAAAGCGGCGCAGGCAGCCCTGCCGGAATCGCGCCTCACCCTCACTAGTTCGGTCTCGAGCCGGAGCTGGTCCCCGGGCACGACGGGCCGGCGGAACTTGGCCTTGTCCACCGCCACTAGATAGGGAGTCTTGCCCCGCGCACCTTCCACACCGAGCGCGGCGAACGCTACGACCTGTGCCATGGCCTCGAGGATGAGCACTCCCGGCATCACGGGGTTCCCGGGGAAGTGGCCCTGGAAGAACGGCTCGCCGATGGTCACGTTCTTGACACCTACGGCGCGCTTGCCTTGCTCCAATTCGATGATGCGGTCCACCAGCAAGAATGGGTATCTGTGCGGCAGGACCGCCTGAATCCCGACTGAATCGATCATAACCTGCTTGCGCCCCCTGTCCCTCACATCGCGCGCTCGGCCGCCCGGGAAAGCGCCCTTGCGAGCTCGTGGTTGAGCGCGTGCCCAGAGCCGATCCCGATGAAATGCCCCGAAACCCTGCCGAGGAGCGCAATGTCGCCCAGAAGGTCAAGGGCCTTGTGGCGGGCGGCCTCATCCGGGAACCTCGAATGGCCTACGTACCCGTTCTCGCCGACTATGACCGCCTCGTCCTGGCCGACTCCAAGCGCCAACCCCTTTTCCCGGAGGGCCGCGACCTCCCACTGGAACCCGACGGTGCGGGCGGGAGCGATGTCGCGCTTGAACACCTCGGGAGTCACCTCATTGAAGTGCACGTGCTCCGACCGCATCCCCGGCTTTGCAGCGACGAACGTGAAGCTCACGCGGAGGACGTCGTCCTCGACCGGCAGCGCGATGGCGCACGCCTCATCCCGGGTTACCCACACGGGTGTGCGGACCCGCAGCGCCCTCCGCTCACGCTCAAGTTCGACGATACCCGCCTCCTCGACGAGCTCCACGAACGTGCGCGAGCTCCCGTCCCCGAGCGGGACCTCTTCCCCCTCCACTTCTATAAGGGCGTTGTCCACTCCCACCCAGAGGACCGCGGCGAGGATGTGCTCCACTGTAAGCACGCCCACGCCGTCGCAGGAAAGCCCAGTGGCACGGCGCGATGTCCCGACGAAATCTATGCGTGCGGGGATCATGTGACGCCGCGGCAGGTCGCAGCGGGCGAAAACGATGCCGGTGCCGGCCGGGGCGGGACGGATCGTCACCCGGGACGGCCTGCCTGTGTGAAGACCTCGCCCGCGGTACGACACCGCCCTGGCCACCGTGGTCTCGCGTTCAAGCAGCCGCGCGGCCAAACCGCGTCACCTCTCCTCGCAAGTTAACACCATAGTTCTACACCGGCGCCGGATTCCCTCTTGTCACATTCAGAGCTGAAGCAGCCTTCGGTACCTCCTGCCGATCTCTGACCGCGGATCCGCGAAGACCTCCTCAGGCCGTCCTTCCTCCGCGACCGCGCCGTGCTCGAGCAATACCAACCGGTCCGCCGCGCGAAGCGCGAACCTCATCTCGTGAGTGACGATGACCATGGCGGTGTCTCCGGCTTTAGCCAGGTCCTCCATGACGTCCAGCACCTCTCCGACGAGAATCGGGTCAAGCGACGCAGTCGGCTCGTCCCACAGCATGAGGACGGGCTCGGTCGCAAGGGCCCTTGCTATCCCGACGCGCTGGGCCTCCCCTCCCGACAGCTCCGCTGGCCTTCGCAGCGCGACGCCGCTGGAGAGCCCCACGCGCTCGAGCGCCCGGCGGGCCCTCTCGCGGGCTTCGTCTGCCGCTACGCCCGCTCCAACCAGCGGCAGCGCCACGTTGTCGAGCGCGGAGAGTCTCGCGATGAGGTTGAAACGCTGGAACACGAAACCGATCTTCCGGCGGACTTTCAGAAGCTCGCGGTATGGCAGCGACACGACATCCTGCGATTCGAACGTGATGCGCCCCGCGTCCGGCTCGGTGAGCCTCACGATGCACCGGAGGAGGGTGGACTTGCCGCACCCGCTCGGGCCTGTGACCACCACCGTCTCGCCTGGCGCGACCCGAAGGTTTACGCCCGCGAGGGCGCGGGTTTTTCCGTACTGCTTGACAAGGCCTTCCACGGTCAGGATGGCCGCGCTCGCCGCGGGGGCCTTCATCTCCTCATCCCCTTAAGCATGACCTTCCTGCGATTCAGCAGGGTCAGTATGCCCGGGCGCGACGACGGCACCACTATCTCGCGCATAACCTGGGTGTAGGTCAGGCCCATCGCGATGCCCGCGGTGATCTCATCGCTGGGAGCGGGGCTGATCTTTCCGCTCTCAATGGATACGAGGTACCCAAGCGCCCCGCCTATGAGCGCCACATGCCACAGCTTCAAATACGGCACCTGCGCACCCGACGCCACGAACACCGGCACGAGGATGGCCGCGCCCGTGAGCGTCGCGTAGGCCGCGCCCGCATCAAACAAGCGGGCCAAGGCTTCCCGGGCGCGCCCCGCCGTCCGGCGGCTCGGACGCTGCGCCCTCTCCCGCCGCAACTCCCTGATGGCACTCACGACGCCCGCGTGATCCAGGATGAGGACTAGAAGGACGAACAGTATCGATACAAGGGCCGCCACAGTGGACCTCGCCTCTCGGAGGACCCTGTACACCTCACTCCTCACCCCGGGCTCGATCACGCCGACGGGACTCACGTACACGCGCACACCGGGCCCGAATCTCTTGATCGCCGCATTCCGGGCCGCCTCCAGGCTCACGCCGCGATCGACCAAGAGCTGGAGGCTATCGCCGGGTATGACCTCGCCGCTTATGTACTGGTCGATCAAGCGAATGGACCGTCCTACCTCGTCATCCTTTAGATTTGGCAAGGATTCCTTTATGTATTCCAGCTCCCGGATTATGGCATCAGTGTCTATGGATCGCACCGCCCCGAGGTCCTTTGAGACCTCACGGATCTGTTCCTGCATTCCTGTTACATCCATGTCTTGGAGCTGCGCGAGGACGGCGTTCGTGGCGTCGAGCATGTCGGAAACGACCGTTCCGGCATGCCCGGTCGCGAGGAGAGCTCGTATGCCCGACACCCGGCCCGCGATGCCCGCAAGCGCGGTCTTCCACTTCGCAAGCTCCTGCGCGGCAGGGTTCGCCCGGCGCACGAGATCATCAATGACCTTGGCCCTCTCGACGGCCTTCACGCCCGCGAGGTCGAGAGCTGCCTGAAGCGTGGCCACCCTGTCGCGCACGGTTGGCGGCAGCTCGCCATCGCCCGTTCCGGTGCCCTCCGTGAGAAGCTCGCCCGCGGACGAGAGCATGGACACAACCTGCTTCGCCCGAGACTCGAACGAGCCAATCTTGCCCAGAGCCGACTCTAGAGAGTCCACGGCGCCGATGGCGTCGCTGATAGCTTTCTCGACCGCGGCTGCCTCTTGCCACCCCAGCGTGCCACCGCCGGACGCGCCAAGGGCGTCCTCGGCCTTTTCCAGGGCTCTCTGCACACTCACGAGTCGCCCGACGGTGTTATCGTACATGCCTAGTATGTCGAGGGCTGAAAGCGAGGCCTGGTAGGCATCCTCGCGGAACGTTTCCAGCTCGTGAAGGAGCCGGACGCTCTCGTCCACCATGTATGCCAGCCTCTTGCTC
The DNA here is from genome assembly GCA_012842395.1 of Bacillota bacterium. Lineage (NCBI taxonomy): Bacteria > Bacillati > Bacillota > Bacillota bacterium. The sequence continues at coordinate 28,028 of DUSX01000010.1, read as the reverse complement.
TCGCTCGTCACGTAAGCCGTGCCGATGCGCGCCTGGGGCTGTCCCGTCGCGTCCGCGACGTACGCGGCAAGAGCCGGTGTGCGGTACGCGTCCCCTCGATCCACGATGGTGGTGGGGCCAGCCGCGGACGCGTGTGCCGGCAGCTCCTGGACCGGCTTGAAGCCCAGCGTGTTCGTGTCCCCCTCCACCACGATCCCCGTCGCCGTGCTGCCCGATGTGCCGCCCGAGATCTCCTTGACCTGGACGACCACGCCCACATGCTCGCCTGAGCCTTTGTCCGCGCCTGCGGCAGACGAGGAGGCAGCGCTCTCGCCGGGCGCCCCTGCGGGCGGCGCCTCGAGGAAAACGAGGTCACCCGGGTGGAGAGGCGCCTTGGAAGCGAGCGTCATAGTGACCCTCGCCGCGTAGTACTCGAGGAATCTCTTCATTTCTGTCAGGGTGGCCGTGAGATCCTGAAGGTCCGATCCCCCGCTGCGACGCGTGATGTCACGCGCAAGCGTCGCACCGGCCCCGGCCTGAGCTTTGAGGTCTTGGGCGAAGGCTTGTCCTGCGGCCGCGGAATCTTCAACCTCCTGACCGATGGGCAACCTCACTTCTACGATTTGGTAGCGATCCAGGAGGCGCTGAACTGCGTCGGAGACTCGCCTGACGTCAGCCACGGAGTTGAGCACCACTGCTATGCTGCCCCCGTCTCGAAAGCAGAACCTCACACCCGGCACCTTTTCCACCTGGCCGATGAGAAACGAAAAGGCCCCCGGCTCTATGCCGGACACGCTGAGCCGCGGCTCGATGATGAAGGTCACGCCGCTCGCTCCCGGCACGTCACCGAGCGCGCGGGCGAGCCCCTCGATTCCCGCGCGGGTACGCAGCTTGTCAGGAAGGGAAATGAAGAAGTTGGCGCGACCGATCACTGTGGGGCCTTCTTTGACGCGGGCGCCCTTGTACGACGAAGAGAGCACCTTTGATATCTCGGCGCTTGCAGCGTCGTGGGCGTCTTGCCTGACATGCAGGATGAGATCGTATTCGCCGAGGTCTCCCAGAACGCCGGTGACCTGTCTACCAAGGTATGTATCGACGGCACGGGCAACGCCACTGGATAAGGCGGTGCCAAGGAGCACCGTGACGACAAGGGCGACGAGGATATCCCTCCCGAAGCCCTCCCTTATCATCGCAAGCATGGGCCCGCCTCCCACGTTCGCCTCTCACGTGACCGCCCGGCCCCCGGGTCCGAACGAAGCCCGAGCGGCCTTACCCGATTATAACACAGCAGCTAGAACGCGGACGGGCCGAAGTTCTGCCTGCTATGGGCGACCTTGCCAGAAAAGGTGGCGCTGCCGGCGGCGCGGCTTGTCAGGGATTCTGTTTTTCCTCAACCTCGAATTCCAAAGTGACCTTGTCCAGTGCCTCTATGTAGTCCCGGTCGGTGCGGAAGAGCAGCCTTGCGCAGTTCACGGTCTCTCCGTTCTTACCCTTTGCAAACACGTTGCCCTCGAGTATGGCGAGCTTGTCTTTCTCGGTGTAGGTCGCCCGCTCGCCCCGGGCGAGAGTGTCGCCCCGCTTCATCTCCACGTTTCCGGAGGCCACAAATCCCCGCGTGTTCGTGTCAAGCTCCATCCGCCCGCACGTCACCACGACGTCCTCCTTGCCGCCGGGAGCCGCCTCTTTCTTGGTCAGAGTAACGCCGTCCTCGACGACCACGCGTTTCTCGCTGATGTACGCGGTGAGCACTTTGCCTTCGAGAGTGATGTCCTGCTGCACGAGCTTGACGTTGCCGGTTATGGTGGCGGTGTTCCTCCCCTTGATCTCGGCCCGGTCCGCCGAGATCACCACATCGGAGTACGCGATCTTCACGTTCCCCTCGAAGACCGTCACGTCAGCATCAAAATCGATGGTGACCCTCTTGTCCGCGGTCACCACCACCTTCTCCTTGGCGGCCCACACGCCCTGCGTCAGAAGGCATATCGCCGCCACACCGACGAGGACAGTCGCGAAAACGAGCTTCGCCTTGTCGCCTAAGTATGGCGCCATAAGTCTTCGTCTCCTTTCTCGATGGTGGTAGGGTTGCCGGTGCTTGCACGACGGGGCGTGGAGAATTTGGCTGTCTTAAGCGCCGAATTCGAACGAGGCGCGCCGCAAGCGCGCCGTCCCCGGAGGGCAACACCGGCAACCCTGAGGAGGAGGAGCCTAGGGCTGTCACGCACCCACCCCTCAGTGCGCGTCTTCGCCCGAAAGCTCTATCTCCACCGTGGTCCTGCCGATCGTTTCCAGGACGTTGTCCCCGGGACGATACTCCGCCCTTTCGCACAGCAACACCGAGCCCTCGCCTCGCTGGACCCGGATGTCGCCTTCGATGAGCACCTTCCCGCTTTTCTCGGACCACGTGAGCTTACGGGCTGTGAGCACGTCACCGTCCTTCGACGAGAACCGGACATCCTCCAGCACTAGGTTTAGGTTATTCGTAGCGGTGTCCGCCTCGCCGCGGGCCGCGGAAAACCGTAGCCACGGCTGACCTCGGTCGTACAACGCGCCGTCTCGGATGTTCTCCACCACCACGCGGGTCTCCCCTTCCCTCACCAGCACCTGGTCGGCGTCGAACTCCCAACGCTTCTCGCCGCCAGACCTCCCGACGAAGCGGCCTTGTTCGAGAGCGATGCCGGGACCGTGCAGAAGGCGCGCACGGTCGGGCGGCTGGGTCTCGTCGCCCGCGTTGCCCTGAGCAGAGCCCGAGCCGGAACCTTGATGAGAGCCGTCCGCGTCGGACCCCTGACCGCCGCCGGGAAGGTCGGACGAGGCCGCGGACGGCGGAGGAGAAGGCGGAGACGGAGGCGCCGGCCTGAGCACTATGGCCGCCAGGCTCGCCAAGCAGACCACGCCGAGGCAGATGAGAGCGGCCTTGAGAGCCCTGGACGTATCGCCCACCTCCCCGCAATAAGGATGTCGGCGCTCCCGCATCCGCGGTCCCCGGGCCTCAGAACAGCACGCCTTGGTCGCCGAGGCCGAACCGTATGCCTTCGTACGGGAACGTTTTGATCCGGTACTCCAGCCACACCTGGTTGTCAGTATAGCTGTACGAGATCCTGAGCTCCCGGCAATGCAGATCGCGCGTCACACCGACGTTGCCCTTGAGCACGCCTTTCGACGGGCCTCCGTACACCACCGTCCACTGCACCTTCCAGGCATTCCCGACATTCAGCTCGACGTCGCTCTCGACCCTGTCCAGGGCCTGCTTGGGAAAGCTATACCTCGCGCCGAGCTTAAAGGCTCCCCGTTCCGACGGCGAGATCTCTATCTTACCTACAGCTTCCTTCATAGCCGCCGCGTCGGGATCGTAGGTCGCCTGCGCCTCGACAGACCACGCGCCGCGCTGCGGCTGCGATATCCGCAGCCACCCTATGAAGTCCTTGTACTGCTCTGTATAAAGGTCATATCCCCCTTCGAGGGAAAAGGTCAAAGGACCGCGTGAGAACGCGAGGCTGCCGCTCACAAGCCCCTCGCGGGTCTTCTCGTCAAAGGCGAAGGGCGTATCGCCAAAGACCCCGCAGTATTCGTAGCCACCCTTCAGGCGCAGGGCGTTCGCGAACGCCCCTGTCTCCAGCGTCAGGTTTGCAGAGGCCACGTAGCGGTCCTGTCCACTGGTATAGCTGTCGAACACGAGCCCGCCGGAAACCGTCCCCCGCACACCCGGCAGGAGAGTGTAAGACCTCGGCGGAGCAACGAGCCCAAGCTCCGTCCTGGCGGCCTTCACCGTGCCCGGGTAGGTCCATCCGGACGGCCTCTCGGAGTACCGGCCATACGCCGCCGTCACCTGCAGATCCAATGGAATGCTTCCGATCTGGAACGGCTTGCTCTGGAACGTGACCTCGGGCGCGCGGCCTATCGCGTCGTACGGCAGCGGCTCCACCTCTCCCTCTTCCTCCTGCTCCTGGCGTTCCCGGGGCTTTACGTATTGCTCCCAGACGGACCGCAGCGAGCCGACGGGGGTGTCCTTGGAGACGTCCAACTTGTAGTTGAGGAACCTCTCGGACGAACCAGCTGAGCCGGTGTCGCCTCCGGGCACGCTGTAGTCTAGGTATACGGCGCTCCCGGAAAGAGACAGCCCCCCAGCCGTCCTGCGGCTCAGGGTCGCCGAGACCCGGGTCTCGTCGCTCGGCGCACTGCCCCGGTCCACGGTCCTCTCCACGGTGACGCTCGCGGAACCCTGCTCGTCCTTTTGAGAGAGCTGTGCAATCCCCTTTAGTTCCTTATCGGAAGTGGCACCATCCGCTGTCGCCGCCTCGCTGTATCGGAGGCCAAGATGGGCCGCTACACCACCGCCGAGCTCTGCGTCGTGAGAGACCTCGAACTTCGAACTAGCGAGCGCCGTAAGGGGACTGACAACGCCGTACACGTACACGAACCCGCTGCCCAGGGCCCCGGCTTTGTACATGTGCTTTACCCCCGCGCCCACGCCCAGCCTGCTGAGATAATCGAGGTACAGCGAGCCTCGGAAGGAAGGACTACGGTAGTAGTTGTACGTTGTTTTCACGAACCATCCCTCAGTCGGCCCGTAGCCGATCTTCGGGAGCTCGAACGCGTTCTCCTCCCGGATGGGCAACACCAGGTACGGCCAGTAGAAGAGCCGGAGCCTCCCCTCCCAGTAAGACACGTTCCTGAGGACGATTTTGTCGTCCACGTATACCTCTATCTCCCCCGCCTCCACGTGATAGTGGGGCTCCTCAAGATCGCATGTGGTGAACGAGCCGCCGGTCACGGTGATCTTGCCGGGTTCAGAGGTGAACGTCTGTCCCGTCACGTATATCTTGCCTTCGACACCCTCTCCGGTGACGGCCGCTCGCCCATCGGTGATGCTGCCGCGCCTTTCGCTGAGGTCGTAATGGAGCAGGTCGCCGGTGACCACATCGTCGCCGTCGTGAAGCTCCACATGTCCGGTGGCCACGAGCTCCCCAGAGGAGGTGTTCACCTCAAGAACGTCGCACGTGATCCGGAGGTCCTTGTAGGTAAGCACCACGTTGCCCTCGGCGCGTGCGACTCTCGCCTCAAGGTCCACGGTCAACTTGTCACCCGAGAGACGCGCGGGCTCCGGCGAAGAGGCGGCCGACCCGGCCGGCCCCGCTGCAAGCGCAAGCGTCGGGAGGGCAAGGATGAGAAGCATGGCCAAGGGGGCGAGCAGAGAAAGAGAGAGGGCGACGGGGGGAACCGGTGGAACGCCCGTGCGAGCCCGGCCGCCGGACCCGCGGCAACCAAACCTGCGGTGAGGTGACGCGCACGACCCGCCGCACGCTCCTGCATCCGGCCTCGCCACCCGGGGTCCGCGGGGTCCGATCGCGAGCGCCGGACACGCCGCGAAAGCTGCCAGCCTCAGCCGTTTCCTAGTCCTCGCCACCACGGGTTCACCGCACCCTCTCACTTCGTATCATGAGAAATACTCCCGCCGCCGCGTACAGGATATTGGGTGCCCACGCCGCAACAAGCGGCGGGAGAACCTCATTGCAGCCGAGCGAGCGCAGAACAGACGACAACACGTAGTAAAAGAAGGCCAAGCACCCGCTCACGGCGGCGCCGAAAAGTCTCCCCGACCTCGGGCCCGCCACACCGAGAGGAGCGCCCGTGAGGACGAGCACGAGGGCGGCGAGGGGCAGGGCGAGCTTGAGATCGTAATCCACCATGAGGGCGTTCACCTTGATCCCGCTCCGCCGGAAGAGGGCGATGTGCTCGCCGAGCTCCTTGCGGCTCATCTCCGCAGGGGTTTTCTGCTCGCCGAAGAACGCGTCGAAATCCTCATCCAGCTCCATGGTCATCGATTTGAACTTCGCCTCGTAAGCGACGTACCCATCAGCGTCGAGGTCGTGGACCACGCCGTCCTCGAGAGCCCAAATCATGCCCGTAGCCATCCCCTGGCGCGCGGTGATAATCCTTGGGGGTTTATCTGGCCTCACCTCATACACCATGACATCGCGGAGAACGTGGGCGTTCGGGTCCACCTCTCGCACGTAGAAAAACCTATCCCCGGTTGCCCGAAAGAACACGTTTTCCTCAACCGATGGGAGGGCCTCCTGAAGGACGAGCTTTCTCACCATGTTCTCGTATTCGTGGTTCGCCCATGGGACGACCCGCTCGTTGAGCCAGAAGGTTAGGGCACTCACCAGGAGGGCCATGACGAGAAGGGGGAGAATGAGCCTGGGAACCCTGGCGCCGCTCGCTCGCAGCGCCGAAAGCTCGCTGTCCTTAGAAAGACGTGCTATGGCCAGGAGGGCGCCGAAGAGCGTGGCTACGGGAAGCGACTGCACCACCGCGTCGGGAAGCTTGTAAAAGAGCATCCTCGCAACCGCAGAAGCGGCTATCTTCTTGACTATGATAAGCTCGGCGAGCCAAAAGAGTTGCCCTGCAAGCGCAATGAGAACGAACCCTGCGACACACCCGGTGAACGGGCCGCAAAACTCTTTGGCCAAGTAGCGGTCGATGACCCTCAGAACTTCAGCGTCACCCCTATCTGGTGCGTCCCTCCAAGCCCCGGATGCCCGGGGACGGTCCCGACGCCGAGATAGACGTAGTCCACCTTCCACGAGCCACGCTGCCACCCAGCCCCCCAAGTGATGGCACCGACCCAGGGGCTGATCCCGTAATAACCGAGCCTTGCCGTGAGCGTCTTGGTCACCCTGCGCTCCAGGCCCGCACGGACCGCGAAACTGCCTCCCTCCCTGCTCGCGCCCCCCGACACGAGCGCGCCGAGGTCGTAGAGGTCGATGGCGAGCACGGTGGCAGGGTTCGGCCGAAACGCAACGCCGGGGCGGATGTTCACCGGCACGACCTCCTCGTGGCCGTCGCCCCACCTGATGGGCGAGAGGCCTGAGTCCTGCAAAAGTATGCCCAGAGACAGCTCCGGACCCGGCCGGTAAAGGAGCGCGAGATCTAGACCCCAGCGGTATCCCCCCACGAGGTCTCGGCTGGAGACGCGACGGGCGTGGGTCTCGTACCGCAGGTTCGCTCCAAGCGCCAGCTCCCGCGACACCGGATATGCCGCCGAGCACACGAGCCACGTGGACCCGCGGTACGCCCCACCTCCCCCAGGCGAACCGACATGTTCGGAGACGATGCCAAGCCCAACCCCGGATCCGGGGGTTGGGCCCGGGCCGGCGTACGCCAGAAACTCATCGTAGTTAAAGATGTCCCTGTTGTTCAAGGTAACCGTGAGGCCTAGCTCGCGCCGGCCAAGCCCGGCCAGGCCCGCGGGATTCCAGTACACGGCGGACGCATCATCCGCGACAGCGATGAACGCGCCGCCCATGGCCAGAGGACGCGCACCGACGCAAGCGCTCGCGCGGCCTGAGGAAAGAAAGAGACTCGCCACAGCGACGAGCAAAGTCAGCACGGCAGCCAAAGTCGGCATGGCAACCAGATTTGCCGTTCGAACGCGGCTGCGCGCGCGAGTGCCAGGTCCCGCCACAAGCCCCACCCCCCATGCTATTTTCTCCTTGTTTGGTGGAATACCTCCTGAAGGGAAACTGGAACCTCACACCCTCGGTTGCCAGAAGTTGCACCATCATAAAGCAGGCCGCAACCGCCCTTTCGCGTGGCGGTTGCGGCCCCGTGTGCGCCTGCACAGCGTCTTTCAGAACTTCAACTTGAACGACACGCCGGCCGAAAGCGTGTTCATGTCAAGGAGCCCGACGTCGAGCGCAAGACCGTTCGCAACGTCGAACCTGGCGCCCACATTGAAGTCGCCGCCGACATACTCGCCTATGAGGGTGGTCACAGGGAACCCTGCCGAGCCCCCACCCGAGATAGTCACCGGGTTCAGCACGAGGTCGACCCCGGCGAACAGCCCGTTGAACCTCCCGGAGCCAACCCCCACATGGACGCGGGCACCCCGTGCGGAGAGCCGCTTGCTCGCGGCCACGTATAGAGCGTTGTCCTCAAGACCTACCGCGACCGCGGGCATGTCGCGCGACTCCCCCGTCAGCCTGAGCTTCAAGAGGGGATATACGGAAGCTCCGTCGCTGAACCCCCTGGAGCCGATGCCTACCTCGAGGTTCGGCGTAAGCCCAGCCCCGACAGACACGATGTTCACCAGTCTCAGATGACCGTAGCCGATGCTAAGGGTGTTCGCACCGAGCGTGTCGGCCGAAGGCACCAGAAGCAGCCCGGTTTCTCCGGTGTACGTGGTCGAGGCATAGCTTCGAGGACCCGCGGCGGCCGCAGCAACGAGCAAGAGCGCGACTGTCACGGCAATACCGGTTTTTCTCACGTTCGAATAACCCTCCCTTCTGCGTGGTCTGGAGGATTATTCTCCTTGCGGGCCTGGGTTTCCTACTTTAGAAACACGATCTCCGGATGCCAAATTCACCCAGCCATGCGCTTCGTCGGGTCACAGCCCTGCCGTCAGCCCGGCGGTCAGCGGCTCCGCTTGATCTCGCCGATCTCCGCCTCCAGTGAGCGCACACGCTCGAGAAACTCAGGCAGCTTCCGCGCGGCCGCCTCAATGGCGAGCTGCTCGCGGTGCGGTCGCGCGGGGCTGCCCGAGACGAACGCTCCCGGAGGGATATTGGCGCACACTAGAGTGTGCGCCGCGACCACGCTGCCCGGGCCGACTTTCACGTGGTCCTTGATGCCGACCGCCCCCGCCAGGGTACACGAGGCGCCGATCTCGCTTGACCCACCAATGCCTGTTAGGGCGACGATCACGCAGTGCTCGCCCACTTTCACGTTGTGGCCGATCTGGACCAGGTTGTCCACTTTTGTGCCCTTGCCGATAACCGTGGCGCCCATCGTGGCCCGGTCGACACACGCGTTGGCGCCGATCTCCACGTCATCCTCGATGATGACCGTGCCTATCTGGGGGATCTTGCGACGCACCCCGCCTGACTCCACGTAACCAAAGCCGTCGGCGCCTATGACCGCGCCCGGGTGGATGATCACGTTCCTTCCGATGACAACGCGCTCTCTCACCACCACGTTGGGGTAAATGATGGTGCCTGCGCCCACTTTCGCCTCGCGCCCGATGTACACACCCGGGTACAGCACAACGCCTTCGCCGATGACCGCTCCGGCTTCCACAGTCACGTTCGGCCCGACTCGCGCCCCGCGGAGCACCGTGGCGGACGGATGGACGACGCTACGCGGGTCGATGCCTTCGGCCGGAACCCCGCGTTCCGGCTCAAATGCCGCGAGGATCCTCGCAAACGCAAGCCTTGGATCGTCCACGACGATCCGTGGTTTGGCGAAGGGGCGCGTCCCGCGGCGCACCACTACGGCCGATGCTCCGCCACCCGCAGCGGCGGAAGCCTTCTTATCATCCTCGGCAAACGTTACGTCGCCAGGCCCGGCCTCGTCGATCGGCGCCACCCCAGTTATGCGAAGCAGGGGGTCGCCCTCAAGCTCCCCCCCAACCATCGCGGCCAACTCCCCGAGAGTCCATTCCTTGTGCGTCTCCATGGGCATCAACTCTCCCGCCGCAGGACATCGGACACGGCGCCTAGCGGTTTCGGATTATCTGGAGCACCTTTTCGGTGACATCCATGGCCCCATGCGGGCTCGTAACGGCGCCCCCGCCGACGCCCACGCCTGCATGGTTGCCGGAGCCATCATCGTTGCCGGAGCCATCGGCCGGGGGCGGTGTCGTTGCACCCTCCAGTACGTTCACCTTCATGCCGGTGTCGAACTCGAGCTTGCGGGCGGCCGCACGGATGTCGTCGCAGATTTTCTTGTACAGGGCATCGCGCCGTGCCTGAAGCTGCCGGTATTTCTCTGTGAACGTGGCCTCTTTAGCCGCAAACTCCCTCGCTAGTGCATCTCGCCTCGCCGTGACCTCGATCTTGGCGCGCCTGATGGCCTCCTCGCGCCACTGCTGGGTCTCCTGGCCAAGCGATGAGTCCATTCCACTGAGAAGGTCGGCGAGGCTCTCCTCAAGCTTCGCGCGCTCACTGGCAAGCCGTTCGGACAAGCTCGCGTCCTCCGCCCTTTGGAACGCCGCGATCTCAGCGTCGGCCTCGGCGCGTCTCTTCGCGGCGTAGGCCTGGAAGGCTCCGTCCTGCTCGGCGGCCTTGGCATCGAGCTTCATCTGCATCTCCACCGTTAGCTTCGCGAGCTTCTCCTGAAGCGCCTTGCGCTCGTCATCGGGCAGGGTGAGGAGCTTCAATTTCAACTCCGCGTTGAGGAGCGACACGTAATACTCCTTCAGAGTCTTGTCCTTGAACTCGTCGAACTCCTGGTTGAGCCTTGCCCTCTCGGCGTAGAGGTCGTCCTCGAGCTTTGCCTTGACCTCGGCCGTGTGCGCCTCTATCCTCTGTGCCGTCTCATCCCGCAGACGCGCCTCGGTTTCTTCGAGCCTCTTCACGATGCTCCCAGCATACTCCCCGCCGGCCCCGCCGGGCCCCGCGTCATCCCCTCGGGACGTCGTCGCCGCGAGCAGCCTTTCTGCGGCCGCGTAGCACTCGTCGATGTCGCTCTGGGTGAGGCCGGAGGCGTCTACCTCCCGCTGCCACTCCTCCTTGCACGAATCCATCTCCTGCTCGACCGCAACAAGCTCTGCCCAGAGCGGATGCCGTTTCACCGCCTCCTCAAGCACGACGAACCCCAAGGGTGCCTCGCCGCTACTGCGTCCGTCACCGTCGCCGGCCGTCGGCGCCGGAGCGGTCGGCACCGGCTGCGCCGCCCGGCCTTCAATTGTTGTTAGTGATGAGCCGTCTCCGACCAAACCGCCAAGCGAAAGTGGAGAGGGCCCGGAATTCCCCCCCGTGGTGGCAAGATCGGAGACCACAACAGGTACTGAGGCAGGCGGCCCCTGTGTATCTGTGACAGCCGGTGCCGCCGGACCACCCGGAATCGCCACCGGCGGTGGTGCCCCTTGCGTGGGCTCTTTCACGGACACGCTGATTCCTGATTCTGAAACCCCCGACAGAGAGCGGTCTTGAGGCATGCCAAGGGTCACGCCGCGCTCACCAGCGTCCGTTCCCGGCTCTTGATGTTCAGTCGTTTTGGTAGTGAGGGCGGGGCAAGACAAGGTCGCAGGGTTGCTAAGGGAGGGAGCCCCCCTCGTTATCACGAAGGGCGAGAGCGCCTCGAGGCTTTCAGATGAAACAAGCGGAGCCCCCCTGGCTGCCCCACCGCCGTGACCGCCCGCCCCCGTTTGAGCTCCCGCCAGCCCAAGGAGCACTGACGGCAACTTGACGGTCACCACAGCGAGCGCCCCGATCAGAGCAATTGTGCCGAGGGTCATCCGCTTCATGAAACCACCATCGCCGGTGGCAGGCCGCCATGTGCGGCCTGCCACCGAACTCCGAGTACAACGTCTCAGCGTCTCTGGTCTCGTCACCATCTTGCCTCCGCGGCCCGAGTCGGCCTGCGGCGGCTGTTGGCTGTTGGCGGCTGCTGGCTGTTACTTGAGACCAAGCTTCTTTATCACGAGATCTGTCAGGTCTTTGCCGCCGGTCACGACGATCGGCAGGGACACAGGAGCAGGCTGGGAGCCTACTATCTTGTCGTCCTTCCCGCGAACCGGCACGAAAGCCTCGAACTCCACCCGCTGGCTGAGGACGATCGACACGCCCTCACTCTTGGCGACCTCTTCTATAGCCTTCTGTATCTTGTCCTGGAAGGGCTTGTTGAGCTCCACCTGCTTCGCGGCGAGCTTCTGTTCAAGCTCCGCTAGCTTAGCCTGCTTGGTCGCGTCATCCATCTTCGCAGACTGGGCGTCGTAGTCCTTTTGGAGCTGCTGGGCGAAGTCTTCGTAAGTCTTCCTGGCCTTTCCATAGTCGGCTGAACCTTCCACCGCCGCGATTATCTTCGGGGAGTACACGAAACCGACGACGGACGATTCGCCCGCGGCACGCAACACCGAGGACCCGTTCAAGCTCACAATGACGGCGACTGCAGCCACCGCAATCACCAATAAACCCAGTAACTTCGTTGAGCTTTTAAGCATCTGCATCCATCCTTTCAGAAGCCGTACCGTCCCGGCGCGGTGGCCCTGCCGGAGAAAGGCCACCCGCGTGGGACATGCCCATTATAGCAATGCCGTCCTCTCACCCGCAAGGACCTCTTAGGGTGATCTTCTCGCCTGCCGTCCGCGAATGTGCGCCGTTTCGCTCGCGCGCTGGCGTGGTTAGAAAGAATCTGGATTTGACTTCGTTCCTAGAACATCTGTCCGAAGCTGAAATAGACCTGACCGCCTCTCTTGCCGACGCCGTAGTCTATCCGGAGCATCCCGATGGGGGTGTCGATGCGCACGCCTGCACCCGCACCGGTCGAGAGGTCGGCGAGGTCCATGGACTCGCCCTTGAGCCATGTCCCACCGGTGTCCACGAAGACCACGCCCTGCAGGCCCTTGATGATCTGGAACCTGTACTCCGCGTTCGCGAGGACCATCTTGTCCCCGTAGAACTCGCCGTAATCGTACCCGCGGAGCGACTCCGCGCCGCCAATACGATACTGCTCCTGCGGCGGGAGCGTCCCTGTGGACAACCCGGTGGCGACGTGCAGGGCGAGCACTTGATTACGGAACACTTCACGATACACGCTGCCCGCAGCCTGATACTTGCCGAACGTGTAGTCGCCGCCAAGGATTCCACCGGCCATCTCCACAGAGACTTGCTTGAGGCTACCGCTCGTTGGATTCATGTAGTAGTCACGGGTATCATTGACCACCGAAAGGGTCAGGCTCCTCGTCTCGCCACTAGGGTCCTTGCCCGGTGCCCACGCCCATACCGGCTGTTCTTCCCCTTCCGCTGGAAGCGGGACGAGCTTGGCCGCGTCTATCCTCAGCGACAGCGATGCCCGCGTATTAGCGTTCAGTGGCCGCCCTACCGACACGCTGCCACCCTTGCGCTGTTCGCTGTACCTGACCTTGTCTGGGGTGTCACTTTCGCCTATCAACTGATAGCTTTCGCTGTCCCAGTTCCTATCCACCCTGGACGTGCGGCTATAGAGGCTCAGGCCCAGGGATGTCCTCTGGTTGTCGAGCCAGGGATCGTAGAACCCAAGCTCATATGAGTTTTGCCCGCCGCCGAACTGCCAGTTTATGTTCACACGCTGCTGTCGGCCGAGGAAATTGTCCTCGGCCACCTCGATGTACCCGATGAACCCCTCGGCCGAGCTCCATCCCGCGCCGAACGCGGCGCTGCCAGTCTTGGCCTCCTTCACGACATACGTGACTATGTAGCCGGTCTTGGCTTCGTCCGGGTCCAGCTTGATGTCGACGCTCTCGAAGATCCCGAGGTTGACGAGCCTCCGCTGGTCGTCCCGGAGCTTGTTCACGTTGAGGAGTTCGCCGGGTTTCACCGTGATCTGCCTTCTGATCACGTACTCCTTGGTCTTGGTGTTCCCTTCGACCCGCACGTCGCTTATGCGGAGCTCCTCCAGGACGATCGTGACGTCGCCTTGCTCCGAGACATTGACGTCGCTTATCCTCGCGGAGTAACCCTCATTGTAGTAATACTTCAGAATGCGCTCAAGGTCGCCGTTGAGCTTCTTAACGTTCAGGATCTCGCCTGGCTTTATGCTCATGAGGAGGTCGAGCTTGTCCGTGCTGACAGCCTCATTGCCTTTAAAGGCGATGCTCTTCACCTTGGGGTTCTCGACAACCTCGTATACAAGCCTTATCCCGCCGAGATCGGGATGAAACCTCGCCGACACGTTGAAGAACAGTCCGAGATCGCTGATGGCCTGCATGTCGGCCCTAACAGCGTCCTCCGTCAGCGTGTCGCCCACCTTCACCTTCACGACTTCCATCACGGTCTCCTGCGGGATGGTCTTCAGACCATCGATCTCGACCGCGACGACCTTCTCGCCCGTTGGAACTTGCGCGAACGCGCAGGCGGACAGAAGGCCCAAGCCCATCACGACCGCCAGCGCGGTGAGTGCTGTGAATGCGACCTTACGTCTTGTGGCCCGGGGTCTGGAAAACCAGTTCACGTCTGTCCCTCCTCTTCGTTGCCGCACGCGAAAACGTTGTGTATTTCGACCCGCCCAACGTAAATCCTTCCCATTCAGCCATGCAATTATTGCCCGCGCGGACAGGGTATTCCAGAGACGCTGCGGTGGCTAGAACCTCAAACGAGCCTCGAGGCCGACGGTGTAGATGCCGCGGTCGTCGAACTTCCCCGTCAGCACGATGCCGGGTCCATACATATAGTCGAATCTCAACACCCCCGAGGACTGCGGCCCGAACCCTCTCTCGTAGCTCACATACAGGTCGTCAACCACGTACTTCCCGATCCTCAGCGTTAACTCGTTGGACGTGCCTCTTTGCAGCCGGAATTCGTCCAGCGAAAGCGCGTCCTCGAACGCTCTCTCTATGCCGCTCACCAGCTGCAACCGCAATTCTTGATCGAAGATGCGGGCGATCTCCTCTTTCATAGCGCCCTCTACATCGCCTTCGAGGATCCTGGCGAGAGCTCCAGGGTAGTTCAGCAGCGCAAGGATCTCATCGCGGCTCTTCGGCGGGCTAGACGTGAAGTCCAGACTGAGATCGTTGGGAGGCGTCCCCCTCAACACGACGGTTATGTCTGTGGACCCCGCGTGAGTCTCCGCCTGGACGTCGAGGTATGGAAAGATCCCGGCGTCTTCCCGGAATTCCGCCAGCGCCTCCCTAATCGTGAACTCATTCCCGAAGTACGCGAACCACCCGCGGTGGGCTTCCACCCTCCCTGCCAGCGCAGGTTGCTTAAGGGTGCCGCCTACGTTGATCGTGCCGGACGCCGGAATGTCCATGGTCTTCGTCCGGATCCTGAGGTCCCCCTCGGTAGCAACGGTGACGGCCAAATCCGCGTCAAACGGGACGGACGCACCCGCAAAGCCCGATGGGGCAACCTCCGCCTTGGCCAACTTGATATCGCCGCTGATGAGCGGCCGCTTGACGGGACCATACACAGCGAGACTCGCGTCCACCAAAGCGCGGAGCAGCCCTGTGTTCACCTTCGCGCGTTTGCCGGCGATCCTCAAGTCGAGCTTGGGACCGCCGCCCGCCTCGAAGTGCACGCTCCCGGAAGCGTTCACCGTGCCGTCGCCGAGCCGGCACGCGAGTTCCTCGACGGACGCCTCGGTACCGTTGAACGTGACCTTGGCCGCCACGTTCTTGAGCGCGTCTTCCAGAGGCGCGAGCTTCACCGTGCCGTCGCTCAACGTAACATACCCGTGCAGCTGCGGGGCGTCCAGGCTGCCCGTCACGTGAAGGTCCACGTCCGCCGTGCCTTCTGCCCACTCAATCTGGTCTGAGACCATCGTAAGCAGCACGAGGCTGGCTTCCTTCATCGTGACAGCAAGGTCGAGGCCCCTCTCGGCCTTCGGCGGCGTTATCCCTAAAGCTGCCAGCTCGCGGCCTGAAAGGGGCACCGTTCCCGTTATGCTCGCCTTGTGACCGCCCTGAACGATCTCGGCCTCCTCGATCGTTATGACGCCGTCTTCGAACAACATATTCGCGGTAACCGCGTCGAACTTGACCTTTTCTACAGCGCCGTTCGCAAGCTGCATCGCAACGTTGGCTGACGGGTCCGACGAGGTTCCCTCGATTCTGGCCGCGAGATCCAGCGTGCCGCTCATTGCGTACTTGACTCCGAGGAGCGACGGAAGAACACTCGCGTCGAAGCCTTGCGCGGACGCCATGAACGAGATCGGACCGCCCCGCGTGCCCGTGCCGCTGACCTCGAGGTAGCCCCCGCCCTCTTGGCGCAATCGCAAGAGCCGGATCTCGATCCCATCCTCTTTCGCGCTGGCTTCCAGCACGGCACCGGAGAATGCCATCCCGGCGATATTGACCTCCGATGCCTCAAGATCCATTTCCACAGCTGGGCTCGCCACGCTTCCACGCACGACGACCCGCCCCGTGACCTTCCCGTCAATGTCCGCACCGTAACCCGGCTGAACGAGGTCGAGAACCGTCCTCAGCCTGAGGCCGCTCGCAGCTATCTCGAGGTCGAGGCCTGCACGGGCTATGTCCCCGAGCGCACGCTCCGACAGCATAACCGTCCCCTTAACCGTTGCGTTTCGACTCGCGTCGCCCAGCGTGAGCCGCTCAAACGCGAGGCTTTCCCCGTCCCAGTTCACAACGCCCGTGACGTGCGGGAAGAGGACCCCTTTGAACACCAAGTTGGTTGCAGACACCGTGCCCTCCACGCGCGGGGCCTTCAAGGGGCCCGTGATGTTGCCATGAAACGTGGCCACGCCGGCGCTCACGAGGTTGTCCGGGACGGCGAACGGGAGCCTCGCAACGTCCACCCCTTCGACATTGACTGAGAGATCCACGGCGCCGTCTTTGTTCACCGTTCCGGCAGCGGCAATGCGTGCCGGCCCGACTTTGCCGTCGAGCCTCTCGAACCGAAGCACACCCCCGGCGAAGGAGAAATCCGCGGCGACAGCGTCGAACTTAACCCCCGAGAACACCGCGCGGGAGAGTTCACAAGAGCCACGGACGCTCGGGTTCGCAGGTGTGCCCTTCACGGTCACCTCGCCCGAGAGCACGCCCGTCAGGGGCAAACCGCCCGCTACTCCGACAAGGGGGAGAACATCCTCACACGGCACCCCGGCGATGTCAAGCGCGAGATCGAGCGTGCTTCCGCTGGCGGAGCCCAGGCCCACCTTCCCCGATATGAGGCACGAGGCCTTTCCCTTTCGGACGCTCACGGCATCGAGGCTGACCTCGGTTCGCGAGAGCCTCACCCGCCCAGTAAGCGAATCGAACTCTATACCGGCCGCGGAGCCTCTTTCCACATCGGCAAGCCCGTCGATCGTGACGTTCCCCCCGCGACCCGAGATCACGCCGGCGAACCCGGCGGTGCCGCTCACGCCACTGTAACCCGCGAGCCTCGCCAGCTTCGCGAGGCTGGCACCTTTCACCGTCGCGGAGACGTTGACCTCCCCAGCCTGCGATATCGTCCCCTTGGCATCGACGTCGCCGTCCGAGCCCCTTACCGCAAGGTGGTCGAAGCCGACCTGCCCGCCCGCGGCGTGGAAGCTCGTTTCAAGGCTCTTAAAGCTGAACGCCGCATCCTGCCGAGTCGTCATCGCGACGCGCCCGTCGGCCACCCGGCACGACCCCGCCACGCCGTATTCCACGCCGTCCGGCCCGCCCCCCGTGACCACGAGGTCTCCGTCGACCGTGCCAGAGAGGACGACGGACGAGGGCAGGAGAAGCGACGCAAGGTTCCGAGCTGAGACTCCTTTGAGTTCCGCCGTCAGCTGAACCGCGGGGAGGCTCCCGGCCCCGCTGCGCACGGCACCCTCGACATTCTCATGGCTCGAGCCACCGCTTGCGCTGGCCGTGGCGGTCGTGGCGGTGCCCGCCGGTTGGCCCGGGTCGGCCCGCTGGCCTGGCCGGCTCAGCCGGACTGGTTGGCTTGGCTGGCGCGACTGCGATGACTGAGACGACTGGGACGACGCGCCCAGCGCGCTGCCAGCCAACACCACGGCGCCCTGAAGGGCTATCTTCCCGCCCGCGACGTCGGCTGTGACGTCCCTTAGCGCAAGCGCACCCTCGCCGTACCGGAACCGCCCTGAAACATTTGACGCGGCAACAGTCTTCCCCCCCACCGAGACGGTCAGAGCCGCGAGGCCCACGCTGCCTTCGGCAAAAAGCTCCCGCGCGGTCCCGGTGAGCCTCGCGGTGATGGACCCCCTGCCCGCAACGTCCGGCATTGCGGCGCCAGGCGCAAGGAAAGCCCCCAGCTTCCGGATGTCAGCATCGGCAAGGGACACCGTGAGGTCGAACCGGGGGTCGACCAAGTTGGTGACGTCCCCGCGCACGGTCACCGGGATGCCGGCGATGGTCATCTTCAACGATTCGCTGCTCATTTTGTTGCCTGAGAAAGCTATGAGGCCGGATATGCCCTCGACAGGCCCGCCCACCGCCGGATGTCTTATGCTCGCGCCTTTCAGCGCTATTTGCCCGGTCCATTGGAGAGCGGGATAGTAGCCCCTCAGCATCACGTCAACCGCTGCGTGTCCCGCGAGAATGGCAAGCCCGCCGCCGTCCCCGGTTCCTCCAAACGTCAGCTTGCCGAGCTCGGCGAGGGCCAGATCCTTGCTCTTGAGCGCGAGGCTCACCTCCGCCCGTTTGCCCGGCCTGAGCCACCCGGAGGCTTCCACCCACGATGTGCCGAGCCGGCCGGTCATGCCCTTGATCTCCACGAGGTCCTCTCTTGCGCTGATCTCGGCGGCGATATCCTCGACGCGTCCGCCGATGGCGTCGTGGGCCAGCACACCGCCGTTGACTACTATGTCCGCGGTGCCCTTCAAGCCCGAGCCGCCCTTGTTGGAAAACGTGAGATGCGCCTCGCCGTTCCCGCCAAGCTCTCTGATGCCAGGGTACACGGCCCCGGCGGCGAAAGACACGTGCTTGAGGTCAGCGCTACCTTCGTAGGAAATGGTTCCGTCAGCCGCAACGCCGAACGAGATGCTGCCGGATACCTTTCCCGCGACGCTCTTCATGCCTGAGATCATCTCACCCGCACGGAAGGACGCGTCGCGAACGGAGACCGTGCCGGTGTAGGTAGGCCTCGTCCCGATCCCGCCGGAGAAAGCCACAGCGAGGCTGCTGGGCCCCTCTATTCGCTCGATTCCCTTCGCCACCTCGCCTGCCAGGAGAGTCCCCCCGGAGATCTGCGCCTTCCCGCTGTAAGTGGTGGCTTCGCCGCCCCCGCCGCGGAAGTCCATGGATGCAACGACGTTCCCATCCATGCGTTCGAGCCCCGGCACGGCGCCGCCCCCCAGGACCACCCGGCCAGTTGCGATGTTCGCGGAGCCCCAGTATTTCACGCCATCTGATGTGCTCTCGAAATCGAAGGAGCTGTTGACCTTGCCTTCGAGCTCCGCAAGGCCTGGAAAGAGCCCCTTGGCGCGGAGGTCACCACCGGAGATGCTGGCCTTGCCCTTGTAGCAGAGAGCCCCCCCGCGTGCGCCCGAGAACTCCACGTCCAGCCTGACCGGGCCCCTGGCAACCTCGACCCCGGGGTACACGCCGTCCGACACGAACGTCGCAGGTCCTGCCGAGGCCTTGCCCGAATACTCCTGTACGTCACCATCCTTCACCCGGAAGACCATTTCCCCTGTCACGCGGCCCGAGACCGATTTCGCCACACCCGGAACCTCGGCCGCCACGAAATCAGCGTCCTGCACGGACACGCTGCCCTCAAGCTCCGGTGGCCCGGGGTACACCCCCGTGAAAGTGAGAGTTCCCTGCGCCGGCCCTTTGAGACTCCGGATCCCCCCAGGCACGTTCACCGCTACGAGTTGACCAGAGAGAAGCTTGGCGCTCCCTGAGTACGCAAGGTCGCCCGCGGATGATCCGCTGAAATCCGCCACAACATCCGCCACGCCGGAAAGCGACTCTATCCCGCCCGGAGCGTTTGCCAGGCGCACGGACGCGCCCTTAAAAACGACATGCCCGCCGTAGTTCACGTTCCCCGGCAGGCTCCCGCTCACGCTAACATTCCCGAAGGCCCGCCCGGACGCTGACTCGATGCCCCCGGGGCCCTTAACGATCTCAGCCTCTCCCTCCGGAAACGAACACGAGGCCTGAAACCGCATCTCGCCGGGATACTCTCCCTCGAAATCAACGTGGCCTTGGGCAGCCGCATCCAAACGGGCGAGCCCGCCTGGCCCCTCGCGCACCGCCACGCGGCCGCGTGAGGCGTCGAGAGTCCCCCGGTATTCGATCCTCCCGGGATACTCCCCTGAAAAGAATATCGTGCCCCTGGTGCGCGCCTCGCCGGAGGCTGACTTCACGCCCGCGCCTGAGGTATCCGCTACGACGTTGCCTTTGTCCAGGTCCACGCTGCCCTGGAACTTGGCCTTCCCCGGATACACGCCTCCAAATTCTATGGTGCCGCTCGCGCCTGTTTCGAACGACTTCAGGCCCGCCTGTGGACGGGCGAGCGCGATGCTTGCGCCCGTAAAGTTCAGCGTGCCGGAATACTCCGCGGGTCCGTTCCCGGCGCCGTTGAGGGTTACGCGGCCCGAAACTGCGCCTTTCGCCGACGTAAGGCCGAGGGACGGGTAGGCCGTCCTTGCGGTGCCGGATATGATGGTCACCTCAGCGTTGTACGCGGGAATCATTCCAACGTCGACCCCGCCCTGTTTGCCGGAACCGTCGGCCGTCGCGGGGGTGGCCCCTCCGAAGGGCGCGGCACCCGAGAACGTCAAGGCTGCGCTCACGTCACCGGTGAAGTCGCCCACCCCGGCGATCGGGCCGGTCTTCACCGAAGCCCTCGTCGACTGGAGCCGGCCCGTGTACTGAAGCACACCCTTGGCATCGCGGGTGAACTCGATCTCCCACCCGACGTCGCCCGATAGACTCTGGAGCTCGTGGACGACGTTGCGCGCGACTACCTGGCCTCCGGTCATCGCGGCCTTGCCCCTGACCTCCACGCCGCTCGAAGCCTTGCCCGCGAACGCCAGCGACACCGTTAGCGGGCCTTCTACGTCTAGAACGGCGTCGTCGGCGTCAGCACCGGCGTCAGCGTCGGCGGCAGCACCACCACCAGCATCAGCATCAGCACCAGCACCAGCATTAGCACCACCACCGCCATCCTGGGCATGACCATCAACGTGAGCGCCGGGGTCAAAGCTGCCGCGGCCTCCTGCGGCGTCACGAAGGATCTTCGCCAAAGCGGCCCGCACGGCGTCGCCCATCGAGACACGAGAGGCATCAAGGTCGGCGCTGCCCTCAAAACACAGCTCCTCACCGGCCTTCTGCCAGAAATCCACCCCGGCCCGCGCGCTCACGTCAAACCTGCCGAGACCGACCGTGGTTCCGTCGCACTCGGCGCGCTGGACGGATATGGAGCCCTTCCCCTGGCACGAGAACCCCTGGGAATCCGCCTGGAACTCCGAGGCGAGGTTAACGAGTCCTTCGGCGTTGGTCACCCCGGGAACCGGCTGCGTCGCCGTGACATGCGCTTCCGCGAGGGTCACCTCTCCGCGGATGAGTCGGCCGCCGCCTTCCTCGGGACGTATGTGCACGTCCACCTCTAGCTTTCCGCCGGCGATGTCCGCGTCCCCCGCGGCATCGAGATACGCCAGGATCTTCGGATCGACCCTCAAGCCCACCCGCGCCAGCATGTCCGGCTCACTGTCCAAAACGCGGCGCGCCGCGTCGAGAAGCCCGGGGGGCATCGCGCCGGACACCACGGCGTCGCATGCAAGCCCCCCCTGCGCGCCGTCAAGAGTGCCTGTGACACTGAGACGCAGCTCGCCCTTTGGACCGGCTTGCGCGCTCGCCCGCCAGGCGAGGCCGCTGGGAACGAACGAAAGAGCTCCCTCAACGCTGTCCAGCACGACAGACCCAGTCATCCCGGGGATCCCCGCGACCTCCAGTCGGCCTTGCCTGATAGACACCGAGCCCGAGAACCCCTGCGCACCGCCGACGGCCCCGGAAAGCCTGGACGAGCCAAGGAGATCGGCTGGCCAGACGCTCCCGTCGCTCGCGAGTCCCGCTCGCAGCACCGGCCCAACAAGCGTTATCGACGTGATGGTGTTGACGAGCGGCTCACGCCGGAAGACGACGTCCAGGAGGGAG
This sequence comes from Bacillota bacterium, assembly GCA_012842395.1. Taxonomy (NCBI): domain Bacteria; kingdom Bacillati; phylum Bacillota; species Bacillota bacterium. Next base: position 6,523 of record DUSX01000010.1, on the reverse strand, counting down.
TAATCCACGATGACCTGGCGCACTTCGAACACCGGGGCGCCGGTCCCTTCCCCAGGCTGCGCCGGCACCGCTACATCTCCGAGGACGACGGAGTCCAGGCCAGCACTGGTGATGGTGCCTACGGTCACTCTGCGTCCGAGGGCCTCCTGCAGCGCGGACTCGATCAGGCCATGCGCCTTCGTGAGCATCGCGACCTGGATCGCGTGAAGGTGACCATAAACGAAGAAGAATGCCGCGGCAACAAGCGCGAGCGCGCTCGCGGCGACTAACATCCTAGGATTTCGCGGGGATAGATGCATGGCGTGCCCTCCCAGCCAAGAGATAGTTCGACATAAAGCCAGCTATTCCTTTACAACGTAGGTCCCCGCGCAACGCGCGGGGACCTGCAAATCATGGTTCACCTGGATGGGATTTTCCGGGCCTGCCAAGCCCGCCGGGCCGAAACGGCTCGAGCATCTCCACTCAGGGAGCCCCCCCGCCGTCAGGAGCCGCCGAGCCTTCCGAGCCTTCGAGAGGCGTCGCCGCACCGTCGCCCTCGCCCTGGGCTTCCGTGTCTTCCACTTCCACCTCAACCGTGGTCTCGCCCTCGATCACGTACCCGGTAGTAAGCGTCGCCTTGACGAGGCCCGGTCCCTTCTCGCCGACCGCTCCGGTCAGCGTCCTCTGGGTCTTCTCCTCCGCTCGCGGCGGATCCTCGCTGACCGCCCGGCTGGACCCGCTGTACCCCGCGGGCTTTCCGGTGGCGGCCTGGCCACCCACCGGAACGGCGTCCTCACCGAAGGACGCCTCGCCGGGATAGAACTCGACCACTATGTCGCAGTTCTTTTCACGTGACATGAATTCATTAACGAGGTTCTCAAGGCTCTCGGCGAGGGTCGGCTGGGATGGCTTGGGCGCCGGCCCTGTGTCGCCGCTCTCCTGGTCTGCCGGAGGCACGCCTCCGCCGCGTACCGTCAAGTACAGGGTTCCGGGAGGTGTGTCAGCGGGTATTCCGATCTTGATCACCTTGGTTTCGGCGATCCCCCTGAAGGGCACGAGCCGCACCCTAACCTCGAGCGTCTCGCCGGGCTTCACAAGTTTCGTTGTGGCCTCGGCGCTGTGGATCCTTGCGGTGCGCCTCGCTTCCTCCACGTCGAACTCCGCCTTTACGGCGGTGACCTCAACGTTTGCGAACTCGTTCTCGATGACCGTAGCGACCGCCTCGCAGAGCTCCCCGATGGACTCCGCGGACACATCCGATCCGCTGTAGAACATGTTGTCCCTGACTATCGGCTTGGGAAGGCCCTTGCCCTCCACCTGGAAGCTCACCCGGCTCGTGCCCGGCCCTATCCTGTCCACCGTGGCATCGAGGCAGGAGAGGGCAAATACCCCTACGAGGTCCGTCGAGAGCACATCGTCACGCACGATGTCCGCGCGGAGCATTTGCGTGACCCCGGTATCATGGTCCCGCACGGTGACCGTCACCGGAATGCTCGGCGGCTTCTTGCCCACGTCCACGAGGATTCCGTGGGTCCTGTCTTGAACGATGGTGCCGGCAAGGCCGAGTGGGCTCGCGACCTTGAAAGGCATTACGTCCCCCATCACCACAAGGTGGACCTCAGCGCCGGTCGCGAAGTAGCTCGCGTTTCCTCTGCCGAGGAGCGGATGGCCAAGGGCGAGCACCTCGTTGCCCTGTCTATAAGTGACGGTGCCGATGGCTGTCACCGACACGTCGCCCCTCACGAGCTGGGCGCCGATGCAGCTGCCCGGCTGCAGGTCGGCCCCAGCCTGGGCATCTTGCGCCGTCCCTGCGGCCGTGGCCGCTGTGGCCGCCTCGCCCGCCGCGCCCCCGGCCCCGGCCGGCTCACCTGAGCCTGCAGTGGCCCCCAAGCCGTCTCCCCAGCCCCCGCCGCCCGACCTTACAGGCATAAGGCCGAACGCCTTCAGTTTCCGGGCCAGCTCGTCAAAGGCGCGCATGCTCGCGCCGCTAACCATCACGGGCGTTGCGACCGGGACCATAACGAGCGTGCCATCGGACGCCTCTCGCCGAACGCGCGCCGCATCGTCCACCGAACTCGCGAACACAACCTTCTCCGCAAGGCGATCTCCGACTTGCACCGGTGTGGAAAGGTAGGCCACCTTCGGAACGGGCCTTTTCGCAGAGGCGAACACTTTGAGCATTTCCTCGATCGGAGTGACGAGCCCGACGAAATGGTCGGCGCTCTCATAGCCGAAAGCAATGGCCCCCACGAGGCGGCCGTTCACATACACAGGGCTCCCGCTCATGCCTGCAGCTATGCCGCCCGCCGCCTCTACGGGTTTGCCGCCCACGCGGACCAGCACGAGGTCGCCGGTGGCGCTCTCGCCCTTGAGAATGCCGAGGATCTCCACGTCAAACGTGTCTATCCTCGTGCCCTCCAGCACCGTCTTTCCGATGCCCTTCATACCCGGCCTGAGCTCGGAGAGGGGCATGAATTCCTGATTCTGAGACGCGCTGGCCGGAGCATGGACCATGCCCACAGCCACCATGACGAAACACAGGACAACCGTGATCGTGAGTGCCTTCGCCACCCGGCGCACGCCCAGGTGCGTTCCGCTTTGGACCATCAAAACGCTCTCCCTTCGCGGTCCGGCATTCTCTGCCGGCACCGACCGTATAACCATGTGCACGACCTCTCGCCCGCCGCTCTGCCCGAATCGCGGACCCTAACCCCACGCACCCACCCTCTGACTTCCCGATGGACCGTGACCCCCGCGACCCCCATGACCTGCCTGCGGTTATCCTTTGGATGGGTTACCGTCCGGCGGCATGGGGCCTACCGGCTCGATCTGCTGAAGGCTGGAAAAAACTAGAATGGCGTCGGCAACCCTCCGCTCTTGGCCGTCTGAGGGTGTATTCATGACGTAATCGCGGACGACCATGGTGGATGAACCACCGCCGTCCAGATTCATCGCGTCTCGCGCCCCGAGCTCGATCATTAAGTTCGCGAGCTCCTCCAACGTGACCCCGATGCTGTGGTAAGCCTGCCGCCCGGTCACCGCCACGAGGAGGAGCTTCCCGTCAGAGGTGATGCCCGCGGCGGTCCGGGGCGCACGTCCGACCGCAACGTCCGGCTTGAACCTCTCCTCGCCGGACGTGATGTGCACCTTGCCGTCCTTCACGAGCCTCGGGCCTCCGCCGATGGCATGGATGACCCCGAGCGTTCTCCAATCGGGGACGAGGTTGCCCCTCTCGTCCATGGACACGTTGTCCATGAGGAGCGTACCATCAGAGGCGATCCCAAGGGCCGTGCGATTCATGAGCGGCGGCGCCTTGAGCTGGCCATCGATCACCACGAGCCCAAGGGGCGTGCCGTCCGCCGCGTGAAACACCCCGTTCACTCCCGCGATGGCCCCCTCCCTTGCTGCGACCTCGCTAACCCTCGCGAGGCCAGGGCCTCCGTTCTTCCCGGCAAGCACCGGTCGCACAGAGATCGCCGGGTCCTTCATGTCGATCTCCAGGACGTCCACTGTGAGCGGCCCCGCCGGGGTACCCTTGTTGACCACTATATATCGCACACCCCGCGTGACGGTGAGCGCGGCCCTGGTGTCGTACAGCTTCGGCACGTCAACGACGAACCTCGCTGGGTTCTCAAGCCAGAAAGCGTTCACATCGGGGAGCGCGTAGTTGAAGTCCAGGACTACCTTGGCCCTACCCTGCTCGGGGGGCGCCAATCTTACCTGGTTCACGGCGACATCCCCGATGACGCGGTCTATCGCGCCCCACACGGATGTGCTCTCGAAGCTCACGACGACCCTTGCCGGGTTCTTCATCTGTGTCACCTGGAATTCCGTCTTGCCCGTAAAGTCGAATACCACACGGACCTTATCCGGGTAAGTGCTGAACCTGACGCCCGTCATGACCACCTTCGGGTCGTCGGGACCGCGTAGGTACACGAGCTTCGATTGGGGATCCCAGCTTACCTTGTACTCGCCGGTTATCTCAAGAAGGTCCGCGGGCACGAACGGCACGCCGGCCGTCACGGTCGGCGCCTCCGGAAACTCCCGGACCTCGCCGGAGGACAGGCGCCACGTCCGCTGGTGCATGATGATCTCAACGGCCCCCGCGGGCTTGCCAGAGGGTATGCTGAAAGTCAGGCGCTGCGAGGCGGGATCGTACCTCATAGGGATCCTGAGCGTCTCGGACACGAACGTAGCGGGCAGCAACACGCATCGTCCCTTGAAGACCGCCGGGATCGGAAGCGGCGAGGGCACGCCGCCCACAAGGAGTCCCGCTTGGCCCAGGACGTCTTCGCCAGACGCCAGCCCCTGACCAGCTGCGCCTGCACCGCCCGCAGCAGGGAGCGCTTGCGAGAACGCGGCACCGGGCAGAAAGGCCATAGCCGCTAAGACCCACGTAAGCACGACCACGCCGTACGCGACTTCCCAGGCCGAACTCCGACTCCGCGGGGTGCCGCCGCGCCCGGGCCCCCTTCCGCCGGTCTGCGACACACGTAAGCACATCATAGTCAACTCGCCTCCTCCCCACCTGTGTGTCTCTGTCTCGGGGTCAAGCCTTCCATTAGTGTTCGATACAGGATGGCTCTATCCTCTCCTGCCACCAGGAAACGTGCGTGCCAAATTGTGGTGGCGACCCCGCTGGGCATGTAAAGCGCCGGGCAAGCGGTGCCGAAGGTTTCCAGGAATGGAGGATGAGGGGAGGACGTCGGGGCCGGTGGCCACGTGAAGGCAACGCTGCCGCCCAGCCGCCGCAGGCGCTGGTGCCCCGCCCAAAGGGTCGCCGGCCTCGCCCGCGTGGGCACGCAGCCGCTCGGCTAAGTATGGCGCCATAAGTTTTCGTCTCCTTTGTTGACGGCGCTAGGGTTGCCGGTGCTCGCACGACGGGGCGTGGAGAATTCGGATGTCTCCCGCGCCGAATTCGAACGAGGCGCGCCGCAAGCGCGCCGTCCCCGGAGGGCAACACCGGCAACGCTGAGCAGCACCCCTCCGTCGAAAGGTAGCGCGAACTTTTGGCCACATACTTAGACGGGATGCACGGCTGAAGCCTGAAAGCCGGTTTCTTGTGGCGCCGGCCTTGTCGTGGTGGCGCGGGCCTTTTCGTGGAGACCGGCGTTGTCGCGGCTCAAACAGATCGCGTAGCCACGACCACGCTTTCCCGGAACCGGTCAAGGGCATCGAGGATCTTGCCCGTCCCCAAAACCACGCAGCTCATGGGGTCTTCCGCGGTCTGCACGGGGATGCCCGTCTCGTCGGCGAGAAGGTTCGTGAGGCCGGACAGGAGCGAGCCGCCACCGGTGCACACGATGCCCTTATCGACAATGTCGGCGGCGAGCTCGGGCGGGGTGCGTTCGAGCACTCCTTTGACGCCCTCGATTATCTCAGCGATCGGTTCCGCGAGCGCTTGGAAAGTCTCGGCCGACGTGAACTTGATCGTCCTCGGGAGGCCGGTGACCAGGTCACGCCCGCGGATCTCGCAAGATGGACCGTCCCCTTGTGGGTACGCAGATCCGATCTGGATCTTGATATCCTCGGCCGTCCTCTCGCCGATCATCAGGTTGTACACCTTCTTGATGTACCTGATGATCGCCTCGTCGAGTTTGTCCCCACCCACGCGGCGGGACTCGGTCACGACGATGCCGGAGAGGGAGATGACCGCTATGTCGGTGGTGCCGCCGCCGATGTCCACGACCATGTTTCCGGAGGGCTCGGAAATGTCGATGCCCGCGCCGAGGGCCGCGGCCATCGGCTCCTCAATAAGGTATGTCTGACGGGCTCCGGCCTGGGTGGCGGCCTCCAGCACAGCACGGCGCTCCACCCCCGTCACGCCCGAGGGCACACATATGACAACGCGCGGACGAATGAAAGTGCGCCTTCCGCACGCTTTCGCTAGGAAATGCCGGAGCATGGTCTCGGTGATGTCGTAATCGGCGATCACGCCGTCCTTCAGAGGACGCACCGCTGTGATGTTCCCGGGCGTCCTGCCGATCATGCGCCGGGCATCCTCTCCGACCGCGAGCACCTTGCGGGTCTCGGTATCAAGCGCAACGACGGAGGGCTCGCGTATCACGACGCCCTTGCCTTTGACGTAAACCTTCGTGTTGGCAGTGCCGAGATCTATGCCGACGTCAACCGAGAGCCCGAACATGGCTGAACTCCTCCCCGGCCCGCGCCGCGCGGGACGAATTCGACCCCGGCGGCGCCATGGGGCTTATCCATCGCTTTCACACGAAAAAACCCCTGAGGGGACATTCTACGGACCGAAAGGATCTCCTCCCCAGGGTTGGAAACTACGCTTTCTTTTCACGATACTTCTTCCGCGTGGCCTCGCCGCCCCGAATGTGGCGCTCGGCCTTGTTTTGTTCGAGAATGCGCTTGACCTTGCGAGAGAGCTGTTTGCTGATGAGCGGCAACCTCTCTGTGACGTCCTTGTGGACCGTGCTCTTGCTCACGTTGTATAGCTTGGCTGCCTGTCTGACCGTGGACTTGGTCTCGATGATGTGGCCAGCCACGTCCAGCACCCGACGCCGGATGTACTCTCTCATCT